>JAHEXQ010000130.1:0-388 GCA_023252035.1 Actinomycetes bacterium | reverse complement strand
CCGTCCGCCACCACCTTTATCATGCCGCCTCCGGCCGTGGCTTCCACCTGCTCTTCCTTGAGAGACTCCTGGGCCTCCGCCATCTGCCGCTGCAGCTTCTGAGCTTGCTGCATCATCTTCTTCATGTTCCCGTTCATATGCGATCCTCCCTTGAGATTTCACGCATTTCTCCTCTTTATGAGGCCTGGTGTGGCGCGCCTCAGTCCATGTCCTCGTCCTGAAGGCTGATGATCTCCACGATCTCGGTATCGCCGAAGATATCCCTGGCCATCTTGATCTGGGAATGCTCGTGCACGCCGTTGGACCATTCGAGCCCTTTGCGCGGGCTGCCGTGTGCCCCGCTCTTCTTGATCTCCTGCCGGGGTTCCTCTTGGGGCTCAGAGTTCGG
>JAHEXQ010000216.1 GCA_023252035.1 Actinomycetes bacterium | reverse complement strand
TTCAACGTGCAAAACGGCAACGAGGAGGAACAGTTACAGCGCCTGCAGGATGGCAAGAACAATGCCGTCCTCATACTTGAAGCAGGATTCCTCAGCTCCATCCAGTCCGGACAGCCGGGTAAGGCCGTAGTCTATGTGGATGAGTCCAGCCCCACAGTCGCCGGGATAGCCTACAGCTCCATCAACCAGGTGATGTCGCAAATCTCCCAGGAGATGGCCAAACAGTACGATCCCACCTTGAACGTACCGGACCTCATCTCCGTGGAACAGAAGAGTGTGGCTTCGAACGAGCTCTCCTACGTCGATTTCATCGTACCAGGCATCCTGTCCATGACCATCATGCAGGGAGGCCTGTTGGGACTCGCGCTTAGCTTTGCTGCCGTGCGGGAGCGGGGCATTCTCCGCAGGATCAAGGTGTCGCCGGTCCCGCTGTCGCGCTACCTGGGCAGCGAGATAGTCGCTTCCCTGGTCATGGTGCTAGTTCAGTCGGCGTTGCTGCTGCTGGTGGGCTGGACGGTGTTCCGCATACACTTGAGGGGCAACCCCCTATACATAATCGTCATAATCCTGTTGGGAGCGCTCTCGTTCCTCTCCCTGGGTTTCCTCATAGCTTCCGTAGCCCATACCCTCAAGACAGCGGAAATGGCGGCCAGCGCCATAAACATGCCCATGATGTTCCTGGCCGGCGTCTTCTTCCCGTTGTCCATTTTGCCCGGATTCCTGGCCATCCTCGCCAAATTCCTGCCCCTCTACTACCTGGGACACGCCATGCGCCAAGTCATGATCCAGGGGCAGGGACTGGGAGCGGTCTGGCTGGATATCGTGGTCCTGGTGGGAGTTGGCTTAGTCTGCTTCGCCTTCTCGCTGAAACTCTTCAAGTGGGAGTAGCCTCGCCGGGGTGGGAACCGTCGGTCGCATCTTCGCCTGACTCGAACTGCCCAGTGCTCTGATCTTCTCCGCTACGGCCCGGCTCGTCACGGCGTGCAATGCATCCTCCGGAAGCCGGCTTCCCACCACTTACCCGTCCACGGTTACCAAAGCTGCGACGATGCCGTAAAGAGGTACGAAGACATCTACGGCAAACCCGTACAGGGGCGTGGTTCACCGGTTAGGAGCTGCCCGCGGCGCTGGTATTGAAGTGCTTGAGGAACATCGCGGAAGCATGGCCGGCTGTCCCGCCGGAGGGATTGAAGATTTTACCCCGGCTGAGATTGAATATGTTCTGGGCTTCGTTCAGCACCTGCTCTTTACGTGAACAGATGTTGGAAATTTCACCGGGAAGATTATTCCACTAATTGAAGCGGACAAAAGGTACCCCGAACTTGTTCGCTTTCAGGCCAGGCCCCGGTCCTGCAATATCCGCACGCCCATCTCGACGACGTTTGCCGGCGGGACATAGGGCTCCGCTTTGGGGACGAGCGATATCGCTTCCTCGGGGCATGTGCTTATGCATAGGCCGCACCCGATGCAGCGTGCCGTATCCACTCGCATGACCTCGCCGTCCTCGACGATAGCCTCGATCTGGCAGCGCTCGTCCGCACAGGTGGCGCATCCCGTGCAGAGGCCCTCGTCGATTCTCGCCTGGAAGGTGGAGCCCGCGTGGTCGGCGGGGCGCTCGAATCTCCGGAGGCCGCGCAGAACGCCGCAACAGCACCCGCAGCAGAGGCAGACGTGTATGATATCCTGGGCGTTGCCGGGGGAAGCCACCAGCGCGGTTTCCTCGGCCCTGTCCAGTATCTCCATACATTCCTGTTTGCTGATGGGCCGGCCTAACCCGTTCTCGATGTAATACTGAGCTCCCATGCCGAAGACCAGGCAGGTCTCCAGGGGGCGCTCGCACTGATGCCCGTGCAAACCCTGTTCCACGCGGCAGATGCAATCCGCGACCGCTATATTATCCTGCCGCATAGCTATGGTGCGGATGTCGTCATAGGTGGCCACATCGGGGATGTCCTCAATGGCAGCTCCCACGGGCACCACGCGCATCTGCTTGGTCTTGACCTTTCCCCATTGCTCGCTCAGGTAGGGTTCATATTCACGGATGAAGTCAGCCATCTCGGCGTCCAGGCTCTTGAGGTGGAATTCGTAGATTCCTACCACGAAGGAGTT
>JAHEXQ010000006.1:10113-30972 GCA_023252035.1 Actinomycetes bacterium | reverse complement strand
CACACCCGGATTCTCCGGCGCGGACCTGGCCAACCTGGTGAACGAGGCCGCGCTTCTTGCCGCGCGCCAGAACAAAAAGAAGATGGACATGGAGGAGCTGGAAGAGGCTATAGACCGGGTGATAGCCGGGCCCGAGCGGAGAACGCGCATCATCAGCGACAAGGAGAAAGCCGTCATCGCTTACCACGAAGCGGGCCACGCGCTGGTGGCGCACATCCTGCCCAACGCCGACACCGTCCATAAGATATCCATCATCCCGCGCGGGAGGGCCCTGGGCTATACCCTGACTCTGCCCACCGAGGACAAATACCTGGTGACACGCTCGGAGCTCATCGACCAGTTGGCCATGCTGCTGGGAGGCCGCGTGGCAGAAGAGATGGTCTTCGGCGACATCACCACGGGCGACCAGAACGACATCGAGCGGGCGACCAAGGTGGCGCGCCAGATGGTCTGCGAGTTCGGCATGAGCGAGAAGCTGGGCCCGCTCACCTTGGGCCAGAAGACCGGCGAGGTCTTTCTCGGGAGGGATTTCAGCAGCACGCCCGATTACAGCGACCAGATCGCCTTCGAGATAGACCAGGAGATACGCCGGCTGGTGGAGGAGGCCTACCAGGAATCGGAGCGCCTGCTCTCGAGCAACCGCGCGAAGCTGGATAAGATAGCCAAATCCCTCATCGAGTCGGAGACCCTGGAGAAGGAAGCGCTGCTGGCTCTACTCGAGGGCCGGCCGGTGGAGTCGCGGGAGCCGGTTGCCAAGAAACCGGAAAAGGTGCCGGAGAAGCCGACACATCGGGCGCCCGTCAAGGGCAAGCCGGTCATCCAACCGGATTGAGGCGTCAGGGGCCAGGCCCCTCATTTGACTAAAATGTCTAATTGAGGTCTTATAATTGTCCTTAGTCAATTGCGGGGCCTGGCTCTTTTTTGACTTGAGGCGGACGGTACGGACTGGAGCATGACGAGGCTGAGAGAGGTTGTGTGCTCTTGGACAGGGAGAAGATGGTTGAGGGCGTGAAGATGCTCCTGGAGGGCATCGGCGAGAATCTCGAGCGCGAGGGGCTGCTCAAGACGCCCGAGCGCGTAGCCAAGATGTACGAGGAGATCCTCTGCGGCATGGAGCAGGACCCCATCGCCGTCGTGCAGACCATGTTCGCCGAGAACCACGACGAGATGATCGTGGTGAAGGATATCCCACTTTACTCGGTATGCGAGCATCACCTGATGCCCTTCCTGGGGAAGGCGCATGTGGCCTACATTCCGGGGGACGACGGCCAGATAACCGGCATCAGCAAGCTGGCTAGGGTCGTGGATGTGCTCTCCAAGCGCCTCCAGGTGCAGGAGCGCTTGACCACTTCCATCGCCGATACGCTCGTACAGGCCCTGCGCCCGCGGGGGGTGCTGGTAGTCCTGGAGGCCGAACACCTCTGCATGTCCATGCGCGGGGTGAAGAAACCGGGGACAGTCACCATCACCTCGGCCGTGCGCGGTACCTTCCACACCAACGCCGCCTCGCGGGCGGAGGTCATGTCACTCATCCGGCGCAGGGACTGAAAAACGGCAAGGCTCGCCCATGAGATTCAATGTCCGTTTCCTCCAGACCGGCGCCAAGGCAGACGCCGCGAGACACCTGGAAGACCTGCAGTCCAGCCCGGAGGGCCGCACTATCATGCATCCCAAGATGAGCCACTACTTAGTCCACCTGGACGACCTGGACACGCGGGCTGCCAACATCTTGAAGCAGAATATGCTGTCCATCGGCGGGGAGGTATCCCTGCCACGCAACGTCTTCGAGTTCAAGGGCGAGACGGCTTCGGCCATAATCTCGGGCACCCGGCGCCAGTTCAAGACGCTGATTCCCAAGCTGGCCTACCAGCCTTTTGGTCTCAGGACCCTGCAGGCCGAGCTCATCGCGCTTTTCGACTCGCTGGATGCCTCAGAACATGGCCGCATCCTGAAGTTGCACGGCCGCGAATACGGGCTTTCGGAAGCGACGCTGGTGATGGGCATCTTGAATATCACGCCCGACTCCTTCTCCGACGGCGGACAGTTCTACGAGAGGGATAGGGCTGTGGAGCACGCCCTGCGCATGGTGGAGGAAGGTGCCGATATCCTGGACGTCGGCGGCGAGTCCACACGCCCGGGGGCGGAGGCCATCTCCGAGGAGGAAGAGTTGGACCGGGTCATCCCGGTGATCGAGGGAATCCGGCGTTCGGTCGAGGTGCCCATCTCCATCGACACCAGCAAGTCGGGTGTGGCGCGCCTGGCCCTGGACGCCGGGGCTGATATGCTGAACGACGTAAGCGCCCTGCGCATCGACCTGGGCATAGCAGAGCTAGCGGCCGAAAGAGCGGTGCCCCTCTGCCTCATGCACATGCTGGGCATGCCCAAGACCATGCAGGTGAGCCCGGAATACGGCGACCTCATGGGGGAGATAATCGCGTTTCTGCGGGAGCGGGCGGAGGCAGCGGCAGAGGCGGGGGTCGAGCCGGGGAATATCCTGGTGGACCCGGGGATAGGATTCGGAAAGACGGTAGCCCATAATCTGGAGATACTGAGGCGCCTGCAAGAGCTGCGCGGCCTGGGTTACCCTGTTCTCATCGGTCCGTCCCGCAAGTCCTTCATCGGACGGGTGCTGAACCTGCCGGAGCGGGAGCGGCTGGAGGGCACCGCGGCGAGCGTCGCCTTGAGCATCGCCAATGGTGCCGATATCGTGAGAGTGCATGATGTTAAGGAGATGGTCCGCGTGGCCGGCCTCGCGGATGCGATAGTGGGAAAACCAGGAAAGTAACGCTGGAGGCGCCGAGATGAGGGGGAGGTCTTGGGCAAAGTACAAAAGCTCAAAGAGCAGAAGAAGCAAGAGGAGCAGCGCAAGGCGGAGGAGAAGCGCCGGAAGAAACAGCATCGGTTGAAGATCGCCGGCATCGTGCTGGCGGTATTGGTTGTGGCCGGGGGGGCTGCGGTGCTGACATGGAGGCTGTGGCCTCAATCCTACAATTATCGGGAGATGGTCCTGGAGACCTCCAAGGGCGAGATACGCATCGAACTGCTGGCCGATGCTGCGCCCAATGCCGTGCAGCGCATGTCCGAATTGGTGAGCCAGGGCTTCTACACGGGCATCCGCTTCCACCGGGTGGAGGACGCCGTGGTGCAGGCAGGCGACCCTCAGAGCAAGGATGTGAGCGCCACAAACCTGGGGTCGGGTGGGTCCGGAAAGAAGTTCGCCAATGAGATCAACTACAACACGCCCGGGTTCGCCGACGGCATCAACAATTATTTCGGGCAGGAGGGAGTCGAAGTGGGCCGTGCCATCCTTGAAGCCGGAGCGGCGGAGGAAGGCGAGACGGTGGACCAGCTGATCTCGGACCTGCAATCACAGGGAGCGAGTCTGGAAGAGGTCACGCAGAGCTGGAGCCAGTCTGGACTGGATTATAACCAGGCTCTTGCCACCCTATATGCGCAGCGCGGCTACTCCTTCGAGAGCACTTCCCCCTCCTCTCTCATGGGCGAGGGGATGGTGGCCCTGGCGAATGCCGCACCCCAGCCTCTGATCGGTTCCGACGGGCAGGTGCAGACCGATGCCAACGGGCAGTACCAGTGGAACTCCAACATCAACGACAGCCAGTTCTTCATCATCAAGAACTACGACACGAGCAATCTCATGCAGCTGCTCTGGCGCTATAAGCATACGGTCTTCGGCCGGGTGGTCTCGGACATGGATGTGGTCGATCAGCTCCAGGTGAACGATACCATAGACAAGGCGTCCATCTACACGCAGACCCGTCACAGGTAAGGGCTGAGCAGGAGAGCGGTTCATGCTTAAGAGCAAGATAATCATCTCGCGCCTAAAGGTCTTCGCCTTCCACGGATGCCTCCCGGAGGAGCGGGGCCGCGGTCAGAACTTCTTCATCGACGCAGAGGTGGAATACAATTTCGCAGGCGCGGCCATCTCGGACGCCCTGGCCGATGCCGTAGATTACAACCGCCTGGCCAACGAACTGCACGCTATCGCCTCCACCGAGACCTTCGACCTGCTGGAAGCGCTGGTCATGCGGCTGGGCGAGCACATCCTCTCCGACCCCAGGGTCGATGCGGCCCTGGTCCGGGTGCACAAACCGGAGGCTCCGTTCGACCAGGAAGTGGCGGAGGTGGTGGCGCAGGCTCGTTTTGAGAGGGATGTCTGATATGGTCACCGCCTATCTCGGCCTTGGCTCTAACCTCGGCGAGCGCGAGGAGTTCCTGCGGCAAGCCGTCCGGCGGCTCGCCGGCTCGCCGGCGTTGAGGCTCACCGGTAGCTCCTCCGTCTATGAGACGGAGCCGGTGGGGTGCCTGGATCAGCCGGCCTTCCTCAATCTGGTCATCCGGGTAGAGACAGAGGTGGGGCCGCGCGAGTTGCTCACTGTCTGCCAGGAAGTGGAAGATACCCTGGGCAGAGTCCGGGCTGAGCGCTGGGGGCCGCGGGTCATCGACATAGACATACTCCTCTACGGGCGCCAGGGCATAGCTGAGCCGGATCTGGTGATTCCACATCCTGAGATGGGCATGCGGGCTTTCGTCCTCATACCGCTGGAGGAACTGGAGCCGGAGGCAAAGCGGCCCGAGGGTGAGCTGGCGGTGGCGGACCTCTCCCGCCTGGATGCTTCGGGAGTGCGCTGCTATCCTCAACTCGACCTACGAGACCTGCTGGAGCAGGGGGAGGGCTGAGCATGGCGGGGGAGCTGTACGCCATCATCGGGGCGGGAAGGGTCGGCACGGCCCTGGGACATCTCCTCGCAGACGCCGGCGAGCAGGTGGTGGCCGTGGCCGCGATAACGGAGGAGTCCCGCGAGCAGGCAGAGCGCTACATCCCCGGCGCGCGGATCACGTCGGATATAGTCTCAGCCGCTACGGGAGCCAATACTGTATTCATCACCGTTCCCGACGATGTCATTCTGGAGGTGGCGGGAACCCTGGCTGCGGCGGGGGCGCTGCAGCCCGGCGACCGGGCGGCGCACGTGAGCGGGGCTCTGGGACTCGATGTGCTAGAGCCAGCGCGGGAGGCCGGGGCCGAGGTTCTGGCGATACACCCGCTGCAGACCTTCGTCGATGTGGAGGCGGCTATTGCCCGCATCCCCGGCACGGTCTTCGGAGTCACGGCGGCAAGCGAGGAGGGAAAGCGCTGGGCGCACGAACTGATCGCTCTCCTCGGCGGGAGACCTTTGGACTTGCGCCAGGAGGACAAGGTGCTCTACCATGCGGGCGCGGTCTTCGCCTGCAATCTATTCCTGGCGGTTGAAAAGATAGCGCAGGATCTGCTCGTGGGAGTGGGTATGAACGAGGAGACGGCTTGGCAGTCCCTGCTCCCCTTGATAGAGGGGACGCTCGACAACATGCGCAGGCTGGGAACGGCGCCGGCGCTCACCGGGCCGGTTGCGAGGGGAGACATCGGAGTGGTGCGGAACCACCTGGAAGCCCTTAGGGTAAGCCCGCCGGAAGTACTTGCGGCCTACGCCTCCTTGAGCCTGGTGGCTTTGCGCATGGCCCGCAATCTAGCGCCAGAGAGGGTGGCGGAGCTGGAAACCCTGTTGCGGTCGCAACTCTGATACAGTGGGGAAGAGGCGTGAAGCGAGGTAGCTGAAGTCTTGATAGTCGTGGAGCAGGCCGGGGATATGCAGGCCCGGATCGGGCAACTGAAGAGAGATGGATGGAGCGTGGGCCTGGTGCCCACCATGGGCTTCTTTCACGAAGGGCACCTGTCCCTCATGCGGGCGGCGCGGGAGAACGACGTAGTGGTGGTCAGCCTCTTCGTGAATCCCGCGCAGTTCGGGCCGGGTGAGGACTTAGCGGCCTATCCCCGGGACCTGGAACGCGATCTGAAGATGGCTGAATCCGTAGGCGTGGACATAGTCTTCCACCCCGCGCCGGAGGAGATGTACCCCGAGCCCTTCCTGACCCATGTGGATGTGGAGCGGGTCACCGCCGGCCTCTGTGGCAGGTCCCGGCCCGGACATTTCCGCGGGGTGACTACAGTGGTCACCAAGCTCCTCCATATAATCCCAGCGGACCGCGCCTATTTCGGCCAGAAGGATGCGCAGCAGCTGGCGGTCATCCGGCAGATGGTGCGCGATCTGAACATGGACATCGAGGTGGTTGCCTGTCCTATAATACGGGAGCCGGACGGCCTCGCCATGAGTTCGCGGAACGCCTACCTGGGGGATGCAGAGCGCAGGGCGGCAACTGTCCTGCACCGTTCGCTGCGCGAGGCCGAGCGGTTGGTGGAATCGGGCGAGCGACGCGCTACGGAGATAGAGGCGGCCGTGCATACGGTCTTCAAGGATGAGCCCCTAGCTCAGCTTGAGTATATAGAGGTCTGTGATAATATAGGGATGCAGCCGATTGCCCAGCTTGAGGGCACAATCCTGGTGGCAGTGGCGGCAAAGATCGGGGGATCCAGGCTGATTGATAACGTGCTGTTGAAGGTGGAAGATTAGATGCAGCGGGTAATGCTCAAGAGCAAGATCCATCGAGCCACCGTAACGGACGCGGATCTACACTATGTGGGAAGCATCACCATCGATACGGAATTGATGAAGGCAGCGGATCTCCTGCCCTATGAACGGGTGCAGGTGGTCGATGTGGATAACGGAGCGAGGCTCGAGACCTACGTCATAGGTGGGGAGCCGGGCTCCGGCACCATATGTCTTAACGGTGCAGCGGCCAGGTTGATGCACAAAGGCGACAAGATCATCATCCTCTCCTTCCACTGGCTCACCGAGGACGAGGCGAAGTGGGTCAAACCCCGCATCGTCTATGTGGATGAGCGCAACAACATCGCTCACATAGAGAGCCACGTGGAGGTAGGGGATATCTGCTAAGGTTTTCGTACAGGAGAGAGTGCCTCAGGCCTTGACCGCGCACAACGGTCAGGGCCTGAGGCACAGAAAGAGGGGGTCGGCGGCGACATGATGGCGGATGAGGAGATACGGGCGGAGATAGAGCGCTTGCGGCAGGAGACCGGCGCCCTCATCCTGGCCCACAACTACCAGAGGCCCGAGGTGCAGGACCTGGCCGAATACGTGGGCGATTCCCTCGGCCTGGCCCGGCAAGCGGCGGCGACCGGGGCCGAAGTCATCATCTTTTGCGGAGTGCACTTCATGGCGGAGACCGCCAACATCCTATGTCCCGACAAGATCACCGTCCTGCCCGAGCCGGAAGCCGGTTGCCCTCTGGCGGACACGATAACCGCGGCGGGGCTGCGCGCATTGAAAGCCGAGCATCCAGGCGCAGTGGTGGTCACCTACGTCAACTCCTCCGCCGAGGTGAAGGCGGAGAGCGATTACTGCTGTACCTCGGGCAATGCCGTTTCCGTGGTGAACAGCATCGACGCGCCCGAGATAATCTTCGCGCCGGATCGCAACCTGGGCAGATACGTAGCGGACCTTACAGGGAAACGCCTGATCCTGTGGGACGGCTGCTGCCCCATCCACGAGCGGATATCTGCGGAACAGATAAGGGCACTGAAAAAGGCCCATCCGGCTGCGCCGGTGGTGGTACATCCGGAGTGCCGCAAAGAGGTTGTGGAACTGGCGGACGCCGTGGCCTCCACCTCGGGTATCTTCGAGTATGCGGCGCGGAGCGAGGCAGAGGAGCTCATCGTCGGAACCGAGTTGGGCATGTATCATCGCCTGAAGAAGCTCAACCCCGGCAAGGAATTCCTGTTCCCTTCCGCCAACACCCTCTGTCCGAACATGAAGCTGATCACGCTTCCCAAGGTGCTACGGGCTCTGCAGACGCTGGAGCCACGCGTGGTGGTGTCGGCCGACATGCGCGAAAAAGCCCTCGCAGCCGTGGACCGCATGGTGGCCATAGGTTGAAGCTCACCCGGGTACCGCGCTACCTCATCAACTTCTCCGAGGAGGAACTGCCCCATGAGACCTATGAGGTGATCGTGGTCGGCAGCGGTGTGGCCGGGCTTTCCGCGGCGCTGGAAGCATCCAAATCCTACCGGGTCGCACTCATCACCAAGACCGAAGTGGGCAGGACCGCGACCAGCCGCGCTCAGGGCGGAATAGCTTCGGTCCAGGGGGATGACGACCGCTTCGAGCTGCACGTGCAGGATACCCTGGCGGCGGGCAAAGGCCTCTGCGAGGAACCCGCCGTAAAGGCGCTGGTGCAGGAAGGCCCGGAGCGGGTCAGGGAGCTGCTCACCGATATCGGTGCTCACTTCGATATGGAGAACGGCAGGCTGCATCTGACCACGGAGGGCGGACACTCGCGCCGCCGGGTGGCGCACGCCGGCGGCGATGCCACCGGGAGCGAGGTGGAGCTCAGCCTGGTGGAGGCGATTCGCAGGAACGGCAACATCGATCTGATGGAGCACACCTTCGTCGTCGATATCCTCACCGACGGCGAAGGGTGCAAAGGCCTCCTGGTCATGGACGCGGTCATCTGGGAAGTCCGGGTCCTCTATGCCAGGGCTGTGGTCCTGGCCACGGGCGGGATGGGACAGCTCTTCTCCGTAACCACCAATCCGGAGCTCTGCACGGGGGATGGTGTCTCCATGGCCCTGCGTGCCGGGGCGGAGGTGGCTGACGTAGAGTTCCTCCAGTTCCATCCCACCTCGCTGCATATAGCGGAGACGCCGCGCTGGCTGATAAGCGAAGCCCTGCGCGGAGAGGGGGCGCGCCTGGTGGATCACGAGGGGCGTCACTTCATGGAAGGCGTGCACCCGCTGGCCGACCTGGCGCCCCGCGACACGGTGGTCAATGAGATGGTCAGGGTGATGAAGGAACAGGAAGCGGATCACCTTTTTCTGGATGCCACCGTGATACCCGAGGAGCGGCTGAAAGCGCGCTTCCCCTCCATATGCCGGCACTGCCTGGATGCCGGCCTGGATATAGCACGGGACTATATACCGGTCTCCCCGGCGGCCCATTACATGAGCGGAGGCGTGGTGACCGACCTCAGCGGCCGGACCTGCGTGAAGGGGCTCTATGCCTGCGGCGAGGTGGCCTGCACGGGCGTGCATGGGGCCAACCGCCTTGCCAGCAATTCCCTCCTGGAGGGATTGGTTTTCGCGAAGCGCATCAACCGCGCTCTCGAGAAGGACTTCGAAGGGGAGGTCTCCGGGACGGAAGAGAGGAATATCGTCTTCCAGGTGAAGCGCAAAAGGGCGGGCGTCAAAGCATGGACGGTCCGCGGTTTCATCCAGCAGATAATGATGGATTTCATAGGCTTCCGGCGGACCGGCGCGAAACTGACGGAGGCGGAGGGTGTCATCGGGCGCATCGGTGAAGTGCTGGACGCCGAGTTCTACTCGCCCGCCGGCTATGAGCTGCAGAATATGTCCATACTCGCCGCCATGATGGTAGAGGCTGCGAGGCAGCGCGAGGAGAGCCGGGGCTGCCACTTCCGGGTGGATTTCCCGGAGACGGACGACTGGCACTGGCGTAAGCACATCGTCTTCCGCATGGAGGACGGGAAGATCCTTTCCACGGCCCGGCCGGTGAATGCACTGGCAGCATCCTACGGGTGGAAGGAGGATCGCACATGAACCACGAGCTCGAGGACGAGCGCAGCGAAGCAGCAGAAGTCGGCGGGAATGTCCGGAGTGGAGGCGCGGACGAGGAGTTCCGCCGGGCCTGCCTGGAGGCGGCCCGCAGAGCTCTGGATGAGGATTTGCGCAGCACCGGCGATATAACCTCACGGGCGCTTTTCACCGAGGATGAGAGGTGCACGGGCGTCTTCACCTTGAAGGAGAACGGCGTCGTGGTAGGCCTGCCGCTGGCCCGGGCCGTCTTCAAGCTCCTCTTGGAGGAAGTAGAGTTTACGCCCCGAGTGCCGGAGGGCCAGGCGGCGGCCGCCGGTTCGGTGCTGGCCGTGGTTAAAGGGCCGGTCATCCCAATCCTGGAGGGCGAGCGGACCGCGCTCAATTTCCTGCAGCGCTTATCCGGTATCGCCACCCTGACCGCCCAATACGTACGGGTAGCGGGGCGCTACGGCGTGCGTATCAAGGACACACGCAAGACCACGCCCGGTCTGCGCCTGCTGGAGAAGTACGCGGTGCGAGTGGGCGGCGGGCTGAACCACCGCATGGGGCTCTTCGATGCTATTCTCATCAAGGACAATCACGTGCGGGCTGCCGGGGGCGCGGGTAACGCCGTACGCGCAGTGCGCTCCGAGGTGGGGCCCGAACTTCCCATCGAGGTGGAGGTGGAAGACCTCGCCGGCCTCGCTGAGGCTATCGAGGCCGGCGCCGATACGGTAATGCTCGACAATATGTCGGTGGCGGAGATGACCAAGGCGGTGGAGCTTGCTGCCGGCCGCGTCAAGCTCGAGGCCTCCGGCGGCATCGACCTGTCCACCCTGGAGGAGATCGCCGCCACCGGCGTCGATTTCATCTCCGCCGGTGCGCTCACCCACTCTTGCCGGGCCCTGGACATCAGCCTCGACCTCTAACCGTACACCTGTACCTGTCCCCGTGCATGCGAAAACCGTACATCTGTCTTAATCGGGCGCTTTCTGGAATCCGGTTTGCTATAATCTACCTATGCTTCTCGCTATCGACGTGGGGAACACTCAGACCGTCATAGGCGTGTATCAGAAGAGGGAGCTTCTTTGCCACTGGCGTGTGTCCACGGAGGGAAGGCGCACCTCGGATGAGTTAGCCCTCTACTTCCAGGGGCTGCTGCCCCTGCGGGGGTTGGCCATGGAGGATTTCGACGGCATGGTCGTCGCCTCGGTGGTGCCCGACGCCACCATGGCCCTGGAGGAGATGGCCGCCGTTAGCTGGAATTTCACTCCCGTCATTCTCGGTCACAACGCCAGGCTGGACCTGGAGATGGGCATAGACAACCCCGCTGAATTGGGTCCGGACCGTATTGCCAACGCCATCGCCGCGTTTGAAAAATACGGCGGCCCCTGCATCGTGGTGGATTTCGGCACCGCCACCACCTTCGACGCCATCGCCGACACGGGAACTTACCTGGGTGGGGCCATCGCCCCCGGCATCGAGATATCCTCGCGCGCCCTCTTCAACAAGGCTGCGCGACTGCCCCGGGTTGAGCTGCAACGGCCGGATTCGGTAATCGGGAAGAACACCATCGCCAGCCTGCAGGCGGGCATAATCTACGGCTTCGCAGGCCAGGTCGACCGCCTGGTGGAGCTGATGAAGGAGGAGTTGAGCCCCGATTCCAAGGTGATAGCCACGGGCGGGTTGGCTCCCGTCCTGATACCCGCTTGCCGGACCATCGACTTCGAGGATGCCCTGCTGACGTTACATGGCCTGCTGCTGATCTACGAGTTCAACAAAGCTGGCGGCGGGAAGTGAACCGGAACCCCGGCTCAAGCAAATATTTCGGCTTCATGAAAAATGCTTTTAGCACTACTCAATCATTGTTGACATAGGCATCGGCGCTATATATTATGTGCATGGCAATGTGATTAACGTTCCCGCGTAGGGCGGCCGGTTTTTCCGTTTGAAGTAATATTTCAAGCCGACATCAGATCTTGAGGTTAAAGCAATTATGACTAAAGAGTCCAAGAAAGAGAGGTCGTCAAAGCCCAAGAAGAAGCAATTGACGGAGCAGCTTGAGGAAAGATGGGTCGGCTCCAGGACTGAGGTTTTCTCTCGAATTATCGCCAAGGAATCAGAAATCCGCGCCAAGACCATCGAGGAGAGGAAGAAAGCTGAACGCATGATCGAGGACGCCAAGGGAAAGGCGGGCGAGATCAAGCGCACGGCGATCATGGAGGAAGCGGGCAAGGATTTCTACGAGTCCGAGATAGCCAAGGCGAAGAGAGAGGCGGACCAGACCGAAGCCTCGGTGGGTGCTGAGGTAGAGAAGATCAGGGCGGGACCGCCAACATAAGCAAAGCGGCCGATTACATCGTGAGCAGCGTGCTCCCGAAGGAATAACTAGTCCAGGGCCTGCTGTTTTCTGAATCACCCTTCATGCCTCAAAAATCATTGAGATGATGAGCTGGATGCTGCGTTCTAGCAATTGTGCGGGCTCTATGGTGGTCTCGCGACATCGCGGAGGCGTACGGCTGGACTAGATCGAGGAGACAGGCGGAAATGTCTCGATTACCCGGACCGGAATTAAGGGATGCCAAAGGGGCGATAGTATGCTGGTGAAGATGGCCAAAGTGGAGATTGTGGGCTTGAAGAGCCTCTTCTTCGACGTTCTGGGCACCTTGCAGAGTTGTGGCAACCTCCACGTGGAGGACCTCTCCAAGAAGATGGGGCCCAAGTACGCGAATGTTGTGACCATGGAGGTGGACCCGGCTTTGGAGGAGGAGAAGAGCCGGCTACAGAACCTCGCAATGCGCAACAACGCCATACTCCAGGAGCTCTCGCCGCCGGAAGAAAGGATAGAACGCAAGGACATCAAGGAGAAGTACGACGCCTTCGCCGGCATGAGCCTGGAGGACATCACATCCAATGTGGATGACGAGGAAGCCGCAGTCAAAGACCTTCTGAATGCCAAGAACGAACTGGAGGCAGAGTACTCGCGGCTCTCCAAGTACGAGCCGATAGTGAAGAAGATTGCGCCGCTGGCGCAGCAGATCTCCGCCACAGAGCATTTCACCTCCGTAGCGCTCCTTATCGAGAAGCGCTACAAGACCATCCTCGCCTATATCGAAGAGGAACTGAACAAGATCACCAACGGCCAGTGCGACGTGGTCTCAGCGGATGTGGACGAGGAGACCACTGCGGCCATCGTGGTCTTCCGCAAGGCCTTCTCCGAGGAGGTGCACAACTTCCTGGCGACGGAGAACGTCAACCAGGTCAGGCTGCCGCACGAACTAGCGGACAAGCCTTATGACGAAGTCCTGGACGAGATCAAGAAGCGCCGTGACGAGATACCGGCGAAGCTCAATGTCATCAAGAAGCAGCTCAACGGCATCTCCAAGAACTGGTACATCAAACTCATCGCATTGAAGGAGTTGCTCGGAGACAGGATAGACACCCTCTCGGCGGTTCCCAAGTTCGGACAGAGCGGCCACGTCTTTGTGGTTACCGGATGGATACCCAAGGACCAGTTGGAGAGCACGCGTAAGCTGCTCGCGGATAAGTTCGAGGGCAAAGTGGAGCTCACCGAGGAAGTGCCCACACAGGAAGAGTTGGAGGAGGCGCCGGTGGCCCTCTCCAACAAGCCTCTCATCAAGCCCTTCGAGTTCATCTATATGCTCGTCGGCCGGCCCAAGTACGGAAATCTGGACCCGACCTGGCTGGTGGCCGTCTTCTTCCCCATCCTCTTCGGCTTCATGCTGGGGGACATTGGTTACGGCTTCTGCCTCATCGGCGGAGTATATCTGGTCAGGCACATCCTGAAGAAGCGAGGCACCAAGAGCGTGTTCTTCGACCTCTTCACATCGGTGATGATGATAGCCGGCATCTCCACCACCTTATTCGGCATCCTGTACCTGGAGTTCTTCGGGGACCTTATCTTTAAGATACTGGGTTGGGATAAAGGGCACGTAGCCTGGGTCTGGGGCCATACGGCAGGAGAGCCCGGACACAACACCTGGGGCTGGCCGGTGGAGCGCATGGCCGAGCATAACCCGGAGATATTCAAGCTCATCCTCATCGTCGTAATGGCCATAGGCGTGCTGCACATAACCGCCAGCCTGATCATAGGCCTGATCAATGCCGTCCACGAGAAGGAGAGGAAGCACGGCATAGAGAAGGCCGGCTATCTGTTGTTCATCTGGGGCCTGGTCGCCGTATTTGGCACGCTGTGGGGCATCAAGAGCCTGGCCAAGCCGGGAGAGATCGCCGGAGTCTTGATGATGTTCCTCGGTGTCATAGGAGCCTCCTACGGTGGCGGATTCGGCGGCGGCATCGAGGCCGCGCTTATCTTCGGCAATATCCTGAGCTACGCCCGACTCTACGGCATCGGCCTGGCCTCGGTCATTCTGGCCGAGGTGGCCAATCAGCTCGGTGCGAAGTTCACGGGGATCTTGATACCCGTCGGTATCATCGTCGCTGTACTCTTACACTCTCTCAACCTGTTGCTGGGCATCCTCAGCCCATCAATACAGTCTTTACGTCTTAATCTGGTGGAGTCGTTCACTAAGTTCTACGAGGAAGCTGAGGTCGAGTACAAGCCCTTTAAGAAAATGGGAGGTGACTGATTTGACAGGCGTAGGATTAGTAGCCATCGCCGCCGCCCTGGCCATAGGACTTCCCGCATTGGCCACAGCCTGGGCGCAGTCAAAGATCGGATCAGCGGGTGCCGGAGCGCTCGCGGAGAAGCCGGAACTGGTGGGTACGGTGATAATCCTCATCGCTATCCCGGAAACTATGGTTGTGTTGGGATTCGTTATCGCCTTCTTGATCATGGGCATGACCAGTACGATCGAGAAGCTCGCCGGAGTAGGTTAATAGCTCAACCATAGATTGGAAGCGGTGAACAGCCATGGCGATTGATAACATACTCCAGGCTCTGGAAGAGCAGTGCCGCAGCGAATGCCAGGCCATCTTCGATAAAGCCAAGTCCGAGGTGGACGAGATCCTCGCAGAGGCGGAGGTGGAAGCAGCCAAGATCCGTGAAGCGAAGATGGATCGGGTGAAGAAGGAGGTCGCCAGCGAGCGGTCAGCGTTGCTGTATTCCTCCCGTCTGAATTTCAAGAACGCCATGATCCGGGCGCGCGAGGAGATCGTCAACGTGGCGTTCGAGAGGGCTATGGCGAAGCTGGCCGAGGTTCGCTCTAATGGGTCCTATCAGGCGATCCTCGAGAAGCTGGTCGGCGAGGGGCTAGAGAAAGTGAGCGGCGAGCCCGTGCTCCACGTTGATGCAACGGACAAGGAAATCGCCTCTAAATATCTTAAATCCCTGAACGTCCGGGGGGAAATACGGCCCGATATCACTTGCCTTGGCGGCTGCGTGGTAGCGGACGCGGAGGAGAGGGTCACCATCATCAACACCCTGGAAGAGCGGTTGGAGCGGGCGAAGAGCAGGCTCAGGATGGAGGTAGCAGAGGAACTCTTCCCTTCCGGTTGAGCATATCCACAAGCACCAAGCACACATGGACCGGTACGGACTCATTTGCAGAAAAAGATTGAGAGAGAGGCCGGTTATTGATGGTTCAGGTTCCTCTTAAAGATTACGGGTACGCCAACGCACGGGTGCGGGCCAAGACCGCAAGGCTTCTCGATGCCGCCGCTTACGGCAGTATGATCGAGGCCAAAGACGAGGACGAGATCCTCAACCTGCTTGAACAGACTGACTACGCCCCCGAGATAGAAGAGGCCATCCTTGAGGGGAAGCGTCCCACCATCATCGATCGGGCTTTTAATCGAAACCTCGCCCGCAATTTCCGCCATATCCGTGAATTCGTCTCAGGTCCCCCGCAGGATCTGCTGGGCGCGGTATTAGCCCGATGGGACCTCTACAATCTCAAGAGCACCCTCCGTGGCAAGCGCGGCCTCGTGCCCGTCAGCGAGATCTCGCGCGTCTTCGTGCCCGCAGGAGACCTGGACCTCGTTACCCTCGAGGAGATCGCCAGCCAGCCGGATATCCGCTCGGCCATCGATCTCATCGTGACCTTCAGCACCACCTGGAGGATTCCCTACGGCAGGGCGCTCTCCCGCAAGATGGGGGAATACCTGCGGGAGCACGACCTCTCCATTTTAGAGCGTTCACTGGACAGCTTCCACTACCAGTGGGTGCACGGGCTCATCCGGGGGAACGACGTCAACTCCCAGATGGTGCGAAAGATGATCCAGATAGAGGTGGATATCACCAACATCATTACGGCTCTACGCACCCGCGGCCTGGAGATGCCGCAGAACCAGGCAGTCGAGTTTTACCTGGCGGGTGGAGCGATAGGCGAGAGCCAGTTCAAGTACTTGATGGGACTCCGGGAACGCGAAGACATAATGCACGCCTCCGTGCTGTCCGCCTACCGGCAACCTCTGCAGGCCGGCATGAACAGTTACGAGGAGAAAGGGGACGTGGCCTTCCAGGATGAGCTGGATCGCTATCTAATCCGGAAGTGCCTGGGCATGAACAAGGACCCGCTCTCCATCGGAGTGATCATCGCCTACATGTGGCGGAAGTACATGGAGCTTACGAACTTGCGGGTGATTATCCGTGGCAAGAATATCGGCCTCATCGGCAGTCAGATCAAGAAAGAGATGATCGTGCTGGAGGCCGCGGGAGTATAGCATGACAGAATCATCGGAGCTTCAACGGCGGCAGTCAGATCAAGAAAGAGATGATCGTGCTGGAGGCTGCGGGAGCATAGCATGACCGATAGTCGCGACTCTAGCCCGAAGGACGCTATGGGGAGAGGTGACCTTCTTGTATAAGGTTGTTGTGGTAACGGACCCGGAAACCGGCGACGGCTTCAGGCTGGCCGGCGTGACCGTGGTCGAGGTCGCCACACAGGAAGCGGCGCAGGAGCAGATTCACATGCTCCTGGACGACGATACCACCGGCATCCTGGCGCTGAACGAGAGCTTCTTCAACGGAATGGACGATAAGACCCGGCAGAAGGTCGACAGTATATACCGGCCCATCGTCATACCGCTTCCGGTGAAGGAAGCGGTCGAGAGCGTGGGGGAGAGGCGGGCGTACCTGTCCAGGCTCATCCACCGCGCCATAGGTATTGACATCACCCTGCGCTCCAGGGAAGGCGAATAGACCCGTCGGTTGAAGATTTAGGAGATAAAAAATGATAGAGGGTGCCATAATCAAGATATCCGGACCAGTCGTCAACGCCGAGGGCATGTCCGGCTCCAAGATGTATGACGTGACCAAGGTGGGCGGCCTGGGACTCGTGGGAGAGGTCGTGCGTCTCGACGGCGATACCGCCATCATCCAGGTTTACGAGGACACCTCGGGGCTCTCTATCGGTGAGCCTGTTGTCTGCACGGAGGAGCCCTTGCTGCTGGAGCTGGGGCCCGGGTTGCTCGGGTCCATCTACGACGGCATCCAGCGGAGGCTCGTCGATATCGCCGAGGAATACGGGGACTTCGTGGTGAGGGGCGTCACCACCGCTGCTATACCCCGCCGGACGTGGGAATTCGCTCCTACCGTGGAGGTGGGCGAAGACTTGGTGGCCGGCGACGTAGTCGGCGAGGTGCAGGAGACCTCGCACATAGTGCACCGCATCCTGGTTCCACCCGGAGTCTCCGGGAAGGTGGCCGAGGTGCGCGACGGCGAGATGAGCCTGGAGGATCCGGTGGTCATCCTGGAGGACGGCAAAGAAATCTTCATGAAGCAGGAATGGCCCGCACGGGTACCCCGGCCGGTAATCAGCAAGGAAGATCCGCATCTTCCCTTCATCACCGGAACCAGGATCCTGGATACCTTCTTCCCCATCGCCCAGGGCGGCTACAGCATAATCCCGGGAGGATTCGGGACGGGCAAGACGGTTACTCAGCAGACCCTGGCCAAGTGGGCGGATGCAGATATAGTGATCTACGTGGGCTGCGGGGAGCGCGGCAACGAGATGACCGAGGTGTTAACGGAGTTTCCGGCCCTGGTGGACCCGAAGACGGGCGTGCCCCTCATGCAGCGCACAATACTCGTGGCCAACACCTCGAACATGCCTGTGGCGGCCCGCGAGGCCTCGATCTATACAGGAATCACCATGGCCGAGTACTACCGCGACATGGGGTACAACGTGGCGCTTATGGCCGACTCCACTTCCAGGTGGGGAGAGGCGCTGCGCGAGGTCTCCGGCCGGCTCGAGGAGATGCCTGGGGAGGAAGGTTACCCCGCATACCTGGCCACCCGCCTGGCGGACTTCTACGAGCGGTGCGGCCGCGCGGTCTGCCTCGGCGCCGATAAACGCGTCGGCTCCATCACGGCCATCGGAGCCGTATCGCCTCCGGGTGGAGACTTCTCCGAGCCGATGACCCAGAACTCGCTGCGCATCACGGGTGCTTTCTGGGCTCTGGACACTCCGCTGGCGAACCGCCGTCACTTCCCGGCCATCAGCTGGACCAAGAGCTACACGCTCTACCTGGACCAGATCGAGGAATGGTACCGCAAGAACGTGGCAGAGGACTGGCGGGACCTGCGCGACAAGGCCATGGGCCTGCTGCAGCGCGAAGTTGAGCTACAGGAGATCGTGCAGTTGGTGGGTCCGGACGCGCTGCCGGACTTCGCCAAGGCGGTCCTGGAGGTAACCCGCATGCTGCGGGAGGACTTCCTCCAGCAGTTCGCCTTCTCGGACGTGGATGCCTTCTGCAGCCTGCGCAAGCAGTACCTGATGATGAACGTCATCCTTACCTACTACGACACCCTCGAGGAGGTCCTCATCAAGGGAGTCACGCTGCGGCAGGCCGTGGAGCACCCGATAAAGAACGAGATCGCCAGGATGAAAGAGATCCCTTCCGAGGACGCGGAGGAGAAGCTGAGCGACCTCCTCGAGCGCGTTCGGCAGGAGCTCTCGGAACTGGCTGAATGGTAATATCCAGTTTGGTTTCCCGCGGTGATCGGAGCGGATCGCCGCTGTGGGGGGAATCTTGGCAGCATAGGAGATGGAGTTTATGGCAGAGAAGGTATCGCTCGCGACATCCGAGTACCGGACCATAGGTGAAATCGCCGGACCCCTGGTCTTCGTATCCAAGGTCAAGGGCGCTTCCTATAACGAAATGGTCGAGATCACCTCGTCGGACGGAGCAACCAGGTTCGGTCAGGTCATCGAGATCGCCGGCGAGATGGCGGTGGTGCAGGTCTTCGGCCCCACGTCGGGTCTGGACGTCTTGAACACTCGCGTTCGCTTTAGCGGCGAGGTGGCCAAGATGGACTGCTCCATCAACCTGCTGGGCCGGGTGTTGAACGGCATGGGACAGCCTATCGACGGCGGTCCCGAAGTCTTCCCCGAGGAGGTGCGGGAGGTCAGCGGTTCGCCCATCAACCCCTGGAGGCGCGACGAGCCCCGGGACTTCATCCAGACGGGCATCTCCGCTATCGACGGATTGAACACGCTGGTGCGCGGGCAGAAACTCCCCATCTTCTCAGGCTCGGGCCTGCCCGGCAACGAGCTGGCAGCCCAGATAGTGCGCCAGGCCAAGATCCTGGGCGGAGAGGAGTTCGCCATCGTCTTCGCGGCCATGGGCATCACCCGCCGCGAGGCGGCCTTCTTCGAGGAGAGCTTCGCGAAGTCAGGAGCCCTGGAGCGAGTCGTCTTCTTCATGAACCTGGCCGACGACCCCACGGTGGAGCGGCTGCTGACCCCGCGCTGCGCGCTGACGGTAGCGGAGTTCCTGGCCTTCGAACACGACATGCAGGTGCTGGTCATCCTCACCGACATGACCAACTACTGCGAGGCGTTGCGAGAGATCTCCACCGCCCGCGAGGAAGTGCCGGGACGTCGCGGCTATCCAGGGTACATGTACACGGACCTGGCCTCCATCTATGAGCGCGCGGGCCGGATCAAGGGGAAGACGGGTTCCGTGACCCAAGTGCCCATCCTGGCTATGCCCGACGACGATATCACGCATCCCATCCCGGACCTGACGGGATACATCACCGAGGGCCAGATCGTGCTCTCGCGCCAGTTGCACCGCAAGGGCATCTATCCGCCCATCGACGTGCTGCCCTGCCTCTCGCGCCTGATGAACCTGGGTATCGGCGAAGGACGCACCCGGGCGGATCACCGGGGAGTGGCCGACCAGCTCTACGCCTTCTACGCCGAGGGTGTGGACTTGCGCAGGTTGGTGGCCATCGTGGGCGAGGAGGCCCTGACCGACCTGGACCGTATGTACCTGAAGTTCGCCGACGCTTTCGAGCAGAATTACCAGGACCAGAAGGACGAGAACCGCGACCTAGACCAGACTCTGGAGCTGGGCTGGAAGCTGCTGTCCATGATGCCGAAGGAGAGCCTGAAGCGCCTCAAGGATTCCATGATCGAGCAGTATTACAACCCCGAGGGAGCCGAGGATATCATGGCGGCGCAAGCGTAGCCGGCTTTAGGAAGGGACTGTAATGGAACAGGTAAACCCGACACGGAGCATGCTCCTGAGGCTGAAATCTCAGCGCAGCCTGGCTGAGCAGGGCATGAACCTGCTGAAGAAGAAGCGGGATGCGCTCCTGCGCGAGTTTATGCCCATCATCGACGAGACCCTGCGCCTCTCGCTCCGGCTGGAGAGGGTAACCGCGGACGCGCAGTACGAGCTGGCCATGGCCAAGGCCAAGGACAGCGGACCGGTGGTTCGGTCGGCCTCTTTCGCCTCCTCCGGTGAAGCCCTCGTGGATATCACCGGCACCCACGTCATGGGCGTTCCCATCCCGGTCATCACCAAGGGCCAGAGTCCCCTGCGCAATCCGCTGAAGCGCGGCTACTCCATCACGGGTGTGAGCACCCGGGTCGACTCCGCGGCCGACAGGTTCGAGGAGATAATAGACGTCATCATCGAGAGCGCAGACATCGAGACCCGTCTGAAGCGGCTCGGGGAGGAACTGCGCAAGACCAATCGCCGTGTGAACGCCCTGGAGAATATCGTCATCCCCGAGGTGAGCGCGCAGATCCGCTTCATCGAGATGAGCCTGGAGGAGCGAGCCCGCGAGGACATCTTCCGCCTGAAGAAAGTGAAGAAGACGCTGGAGAAGAAGGAGGCGAAACGCCTCGCTCGCCTGATGTAAACGGTTTACAAGGGGGTGTAACAAAAGGGTCAGCCTCGCTCGGCAGACCTCGCTCTCACGAAGGGGGCTCCCGCCCCCCTCGTGCACCTCCCCCCTTTAGAGATTACGGGGGGACCTTCCCCCCGTAAGGACATCGCCCCCCTGGGTTCGCGTCCGAACCCTCGCTCGGCAGACCTCGCTCTCACGAAGGGGGCTCCCGCCCCCCTCGTGCACCTCCCCCCTTTAGAGATTACGGGGGGACCTTCCCCCCGTAAGGACATCGCCCCCCTGGGTTCGCGTC
>JAHEXQ010000006.1:8205-10103 GCA_023252035.1 Actinomycetes bacterium | reverse complement strand
CCTCGCTCGGCAGACCTCGCTCTCACGAAGGGGGCTCCCGCCCCCCTCGTGCACCTCCCCCCTTTAGAGATTACGGGGGGACCTTCCCCCCGTAAGGACATCGCCCCCCTGGGTTCGCGTCCGAACCCTCGCTCGGCAGACCTCGCTCTCACGAAAGGGGCTCCCGCCCCCCTCGTGCAACTCCCCCCTTTAGAGATTGCGGGGGGACCTTCCCCCCGTAAGGACATCGCCCCCTCAGGTTCGCGTCCGAACCACTTTTGTTACACCCCGTTCTATTTCACCTGAATCCTGCGGGATTCCGGCCGGAGGCTTTGTGGTATCATTTTTACATGCAGAGGGAAAGAATGACCGTTAACGGCGGGAGGAGGCTTACTGGCGCTATACGCGTGAGTGGCGCCAAGAACTCGGTGCTCAAGCTGATCGCCGCGGCTATTCTGACCCCGGAAGCCTGTACCATAGACAACGTCCCGCGTATTGCGGACGTGAACCTGATGCTGCGGGTTATCGAGCACCTGGGCGCGCAGACTGCTTTTGATGAACAGGGTGCGCTGCGCATCGACTGCTCCGGCATGAATCCCGTGGATACCCCCTATAACCTGGTGCGCCAGATGCGCGCCAGCATCTCCGTGATGGGGCCGCTCCTGGCGAGGTTCGGCCGGGCCAAGGTGGCTATGCCGGGGGGCTGCAACATCGGCTCCCGCAAGATAAACCTGCACATCAAAGGTTTGCGAGAACTCGGTGTGGACTTCAACTTCGAGCACGGCTATATCGAGGCCAAGGCGGACCGCCTGAAAGGTGCGGATATCTCCCTCGCCTTTGCCAGCGTCGGCGCGACGGAGAACATCATGATGGCGGCTGTCGCGGCTGAAGGAGTGACGCGCATCGAGAACGCCGCGCGCGAACCGGAGATACAGGACCTGGCCGGTTTCCTGCGCGCTCTGGGCGTACCCATTCGTGGGGAGGGCACCTCCACCCTAGAGATCGAGGGCCGCGCCGAACTCCACGGGACGCATTACCGGGTAATCGGGGATCGCGTCGAGGCTGGCACCTATATCATAGCGGGCGCCATAACCGGCGGCGATCTGACCGTGGAAGGCATAGCGCCGCGGCACCTGGGCATAGTGCTGGACAAGCTGGGCGAGATCGGCGTTAACCTGGACACCTCCTCCGAGTCCGTGCGGGTGCGATCCTCCGAGTGCGTCTGCACCGACGTCTGCACGCTGCCCTTCCCCGGTTTCCCCACCGACCTGCAGCCGCAGTTGATGGTGCTACTGAGCCTGGCCAGCGGGACCAGCATCCTCACCGAGAACGTCTTCGAGAGCCGCTTTATGTTCGTGGACGAGCTGAATCGCATGGGCTGCGATATCAGGATCGAAGGCCATCACGCCATCATCCGGGGCGTGCCGGGACTCTCCGGTGCCGAGGTCTCGGCCCCCGACCTGCGAGCTGGGGCAGCCCTGGTGCTGGCGGGACTGGCTGCGGAGGGCACCACCGAAATATGCGACATCTACCATATAGACCGCGGCTACGAGCGCATGGAGGAGAAACTGCAAGGGGTGGGAGCCGCGATAACACGGATAAGCACCGGTAAGTGACAGGGGCCTCTCATGAGATCATTCCTGCGAATACTGCTCTGCATAGCGATTCTTCTTCCGGTAGCCCTCGGTGCAGGACCGGGTGTATCGCCGCTGGCCGCGGCGGCTCCCGCCGGCGCCGCCCCCACGGTGTCCGGTGCGCCGGATGCCACGCCGGCGAACTACCCGGCGGGCAGCTACCGGGATGGCGAAGTGCTCGTTCAGATGCACCCCGGGGCGATCGTAGAGGCACTGGTTGGCCTCGTTGGGAGCTTCGATTTTATCCAGGATGACCTTGCCGAGCTGCTGTCGCAGGTGTCCAAC
>JAHEXQ010000006.1:7214-8195 GCA_023252035.1 Actinomycetes bacterium | reverse complement strand
CGGAATCGCGGCGTCTATGGGGCCCGCCTTCAGGCTTACTCTGAAACCGGGCGTGACCGTTCTGGATGCGGTGAGCGCGCTGCGCTCGTCGGGACTGGTCGAGCGCGCTGAGCCCAATATCATCTTCAGGGCAGCGGCAACCCCGAACGATCCTCTCTATCCGCCCGATCCGGTCCGGAACTATGAAGGGCAGTGGAATCTCATCCAGACCAACGCCGACAAGGCCTGGGATACCACTACGGGAGACGACGCGCTGGTCATAGCGGTGCTCGATACCGGCGTGGATTACACCCTGGCGGAGCTGTCCAGCCGTTGTGTGCCGGGTTACGATTTCGTGCATCACGACACGGACCCCATGGATGACAACAACGTTCCGCGTCCCACCTACCACGGTACTTCCATCGCCGGGATCGCCGCCAGCGTCACCAATAACAGCCTGGGCCTGGCCGGCATGACCTGGCACGGCAAGATAATGCCTGTGAAGGTACTGGACGCTGAAGGCGGAGGCAGCCTCTACGACATAATCAACGGGGTACTCTACGCCGCCAACTATCCGACGCTGCCCAACAGCCTGGGCCGCCCGGTGGACTTCATCAACTTGAGTGTTGAGAGCAACGTCTATTCCGCCACTCTGCAGGACGCCATCAACTACGCCCACGGCGCCGGCGTCTTCATCGCTGCGGCCGCGGGGAATAGCCCAGGCATGATATATCCCGGGGCCCTGGAAAACGTGGTGAGCGTGGCTGCCACCGACCAGAGGGACGCCCGCACGGACTTCTCCAACCATAACAGGATGGTGGACCTGGCCGCGCCGGGCATACGGATACCCGGGCCCATGCGCGGCAGCGGTTACTCCATTGCCGACGGGACCTCGGAGGCGACGCCGGAAGTGACCGGGGCTGCTCTGCTGGTGAAGGCGCTGAATCCCGCTTTCACACCGGCGGAGATCGAGCTGCGGCTGGAGGCTACGGCGCTTGATCT
>JAHEXQ010000006.1:0-7204 GCA_023252035.1 Actinomycetes bacterium | reverse complement strand
GGGCCGGGATCCCTTCTACGGCTGGGGCAGGATCGACACTCAGGCGGCGGTTCTGGGCATCGGCGCCAGCGTGACCTCACCTGCGGCGTACAGTTTCCCGGCCTCCGGCTATGTCAGCGGGCATGGGGTCAGTGTGGGATCGCTCGTTACGCAGATGCAACTCTGGGTGGACGGCACGCTCGAGCAGACCGTCTATCCGGCTGCTGCGCACGAGGTCAATGTGACTTTCACCGGCTGGGATCTCTCCTCCATAGGGGAAGGAGCGCATTTCGTCAGAGTGGCGGCGGTGGATGCCGACGGCGCTTCCGCCGGGAGTGGGACCTGGCTGTACAGCAATGCGGTAACGCCGGCGGCGTCCAACCAGTGGTACCTGGCGGAGGGCACCACGGCGTACGGCTTCGAGACCTGGATCCTGGTGGAAAACCCCAACCCCAGCGATGTCACCCTCAACTGTACCTACATGACTCCAACGGGTCCACGGGAGAGAGCTCCCGCCACCATTCCGGCCAATACTCGCTATACCATCAATGTCAATGCGGAGATGCCCGGCACGGATATCTCGGCACGCCTCTCATCCAGCCAACCCGTGACCGTGGAGAGGGCCATGTACTGGAACTCGCGCTCGGCTGGTCATGACTCCGTGGGGGCCAATGGACCTTCGGCGAGCTGGTATCTGGCCGAGGGCACCACGGCCTACGGATTCGATACCTATATTCTGGTGCAGAATCCGAATCCCGGTAATGTCTCGGTGAGACTCGACTTCATGAAGAGTGACGGCAGCGTAGTCCCCTTCGATTTTTCCATGGCCGGCGATTCCCGTATGACGGTGCGCGCCAACGACTTCGTTCCCAACGCTGATATCTCGACCCGTGTGACTTCGTCCGGCGGAGACGTGGTGGCCGAACGAGCCATGTACTGGAACAACTACGGTGGGGGCCACGAGTCCGTAGCGGCTGCGGCTCCTTCCGTGACCTGGTATCTGGCTGAGGGCACTACAGCGTACGGATTCGAAGAGTATCTGCTGTTACAGAACCCCAATGCGACCACAGCCCATACCAACGTCTATTTTCTGAAGCCCGACGGCGACATGGAGGTGCTGGCAGCGAACCTGCGGCCGCACTCCCGGGCCACCATCAATGCGGCTGCCGAGGTTGGGACCACCGATGTCTCCGTGGCGGTCATGAGCGACATCCCCGTGGTGGCGGAGCGCTCCATGTACTGGAGCAACCGCCTGGAAGGCCATAACTCCATCGGGTGTACCACGCCGGATCGCACCTGGTACCTGGCGGAGGGCTCGACCCGGGGCTTCGAGGAGTACGTGCTTCTTGCCAATCCCACGGAAAATCCCGCGCATGTAACCCTCACCTTTATGAAGAACGATGGCGCTACCTCGACCCTGGGCACGACGATCGCCGGGCTTAGCCGGTTAACCGTCCGGGTTAACGACCTGGTTCCCGACGCGGAGGTGTCGGTGAAGGTGACATCCTCCGACCAGCCCCTCATGGTGGAGAGGGCCATGTACTGGTCGAACCGTCGCGGGGGCACCGACTCCATCGGCGCCCGCTAGCCTTGACATCACGACCCCATCTGGTATCTGAGCGACCCGGCCTGGCCCGCGCCCAATCTCGAACTGATGAATAACGCGCTGCGCCGGACGGGATGGCGAGGCGGCACGCTGAACGAGAAGACCTGGCGCAAGGCCGTGAGGGAGAAGATGAAAAGCGTGGCATGGAAAGACGTAGAGGCGGATGTCAGGCCCTTCCTGATGCCGGGTGCTGCGCCGGAGATCTGACGAAAGACAACCTGATGCGGCTTTTGCGCTAAAGCCCGCCAACCCGTCCCACCCTCAACGGAGAGCCACCTATAACCTTGGGCTGTCTTGCCGGAACCCGCGGACGAGTTGCTCTATCTATTTGTCTTGACCCGCTTTGGTTGCGGCGCTTCCCGGAGCCCTTTGCGGCCCATTACATCCTCGCAACGATCAAACAAGAGTCGAAAGAAAATCTGGAAAACTGCCGATGAATAGAATCGAGAACCTCGATGAGGTGCATATTAAGAAAGGGCGGCGAGAGGCATAGAAGCGCTCAGGTAGAGTCGTAGGCGCTCTTACGTTTTTGGTGGCAAGAATGATGCGAGGCAAAAGAGGCAACAACAGGAATCGAGCAGCATCCGGAGGCAAGCGCTAATGGTCCTGAGAGTGCCCGTACAGAAAGTCGTAAATCTCATCATCGCGTGCATCGTGATGGTGGCGTTAGTGGCCGGCGCGCTCGTGGTGGTCACCGGGGGAGGAGCGGCAGGAACTCTGCTGGGAGAGCTGCTGAGCGCCAAGGGCAATCTGCAGGGAATGCTCGCAAGCCTCTCACCTGCCGAACTGGCCGAGGCTCTGGAGCGCAATCCCGAGATGACGTCTAAACTCCTGAAGGAGTTGGATCCTCAACTCGTCGCTGAAGGGTTGAACAACAATCCGGGCTTTCTCCCCGCACTGATACCCATGCTGGACGCCAAGTCGCTGGCCCGCGTGGTGAACGAAAGCGGGGATTTCGCGGCGGGGCTGCTCCGCTACCTCGATCCGGAGGCGGTGGCCTCGGCGGTGAACGATAACGGCGGTTTTCTCACCTGGCTGCTCGGCTATCTCGATCCCCAGGTTATAGCCTCGGTGCTCAATCAGAACGAAGTGTTCCTCACGGACTCCATGCGAGCGATGGAGCCGGTTGCGCTGGCCGAGGCCATCAACAATAACGGCCCGTTTCTTACCGGTCTGATCGCCAGGTTGGACCCGGTGGTGCTGGGAGGTGCCATCAATCAGAATCCGAACATGGCGGCGGAGCTCATGGGCAACCTGGATAGCGTGGCTGTAGCGGGGGTGATAAACGCCAACTCGAACTTCCTGGCCGGCTTGCTCGGCTCCTTGAACCCCTCGGCTCTGGCGGCAGCGACCGATGCCAATCCCGCCTTCATCTCCCGCTTGCTGGGGCGGCTGGATCCCGCAGTGGTAGCGGCGGCGTTGAACGGGAACGCACAGGCTGCACAGGGACTGGCGGATAATCTCTGCACGGGCCTCTTCGCGGCGATTGCCGGCGTGACGGCCAGCAATGCGCCCTGGCTCTCGAACCTGCTTGACCTGATATCCACTCAAGCTATGGCTGACACGGTGAACGGCAGCTGGTGGTTTGCGTCACGGCTGGTAGGAACGCTCAACCCGTCCTGGGTAGCGGGCATCGCCAATGTGAACCCGGCGCTGGTCTATCGAGTGCTCGACGCGCTGACGCCTCAGCTACTCACCGACATCCTCAACGACCCGCGGATAATCTCGCCGGTGATGCCTCTGTTCAATGCTACGGTAATCGGAACGGCCCTGGCGGGATATCCGCAGATAATATCGCAGCTTCTGCCCCTGCTCTCGCAGGAGCTGGCCGTCGGTATGGCGGAGGCTACCAACGCCAATCCGAACCTGACCGATGGCGTGCTGTCCTCGCTAGATCCAGCGGCGCTGGCCGGCGCCTTGGATACCATGAGCGGGCCTTTCATATCGGATCTCCTCAGCCACCTGGATGAGGGAACGGCCCAGGCCCTAGCGCAGGGCCTGAATGCTAACGCGGTTAGGCCGCCGGCGGAATCCTTCCTCAAGGGTTTCGTGATCGCCTCAAATCCGGCGACGATGGCGGCGGCCGTCGATAGGAACCCGGGATTCCTGGAGGGACTGGTCGCCTCCTTGAACGGCGCGGCCGCGGCCGCGGTAGCTGACGGGCTCAACGCCGTTCCCGATGTAGCCCGCATAGTGGCCTCCAGCCTCTCCGCTGAGACGGCCGCGGCGGTGGCCCGCGGTCTGAATTCCAACACGGCCATTCTGAATCCCCTGGTGGCGGCGCTCTCTCCCCAGGTGGGAACGGTCATCGCGCAGGGGCTCAATACCAACTCGGGCGATATGACCAAGCAGATGATGGTGGGTCTATCCGCGCAGGCGGCGGCGGCGATAGCCAACGGCCTCAATGGCAACGCCGACCTGCTGACCACGCTACTCGCGAACCTGAACGCTGCCGCGGGAGAGCAGGCGGCCCTGGGTCTGAACGACAGCTCGACGCATGCGGATCCCCTCACGAGCGAGTACTTCCTCGAGGTGATCCTGAAGAACACCTCGACCGGTGCGGCTCAGGCCATCGTGGATGCCATCAACACCCCGCCCCACGGGTTCGACAGCTTCCTCTCCAGGCTCGTGCAGGGCTTGAATTCGGACTGCGCTGCGGCTGCGGGACGCGCACTGGGGGTGAACCCCACGCTTCTCGAGTACATCGTACGCAACGTTGACGGAGCCCGGATGGCGGAGATCATGAACAGCGCCGAGGGGTATGCTTTTTTGCAGGCCCTGACGGCGGAACTGGATACCGATGTGATCGCGGGCGCGCTGAACGACGCGCTGGCCACCGCGGGCGGCAGGCAGTTCGTCTCGGACCTGCTGGCCAACCTGCGGGGTGACCTGGTGGCTGCAGCTCTAAACGCCGCCCCCAACGTGACGCACGACCTGGTCGCGCAGTTGAGCGCCAACGGCGGCGGGGTCACCGTCGCCAATGCCATGAACGCGGCGGGAGCCGGGCTGCTCACCAACCTGCTGCGGTACCTGGATCCCACCTTCCTGAATAATGTCATAAACCGTTCGATAAGCGAGTCGGGCGGATCTCCCTGGCCGGGGGGCGTGCTCAGCTGGCTCTGGCTGCGCGTGGACAGCCAGATACTCGGCCTCATACGAGCCCGCATGTGGACCACATTTACCGGCGCGGCCATGGATGCGCCCTACTAGGAAGTGAACAGGTGTTAATCAAGAGGCGCACACAGTTCCTGGCGAATATAGTAGTCATTGCGCTGCTGGTGGTAGCGGTCATCGGCGGTGGGGCCATGTTCATGCCGGTAAGGGGACCCCTGGGTACGCTCACTGGCAAGATGGCCACCGAGAAGCTGATGGCCAATCTCATCGCCAACCTGGATCCGGATGCCGTGGCCGCAGCGCTGCGGGAGAACCCCGGGTTCCTCGACGGGCTGCTGGCCGAGCTGTCGAGCCGCCCCGCGGCCCTCGAGGCCACCGCCAAAGCCATCAACGACAATCCCGAGTTCCTCTCAGGCCTGATCGTAGCCCTTGATCCGGAGCCCGTCGCCGAGGCGCTCAACCGTAACGGCCGGTTCATCACGGGCTTGCTGCCTCTTCTGAACCCGGCGGTGCTCGCGGATGCGGCCAACCGAAATCCCGAGTTTACCGCGGGTCTGGTCGGGGGACTCGATCCCAAGGTCGTGGCCGCCTCCGTAAACTCCAACGGCGCTTTCCTCACCTCGCTCCTGGGATTCCTGGACCCGGTAGTCCTGGGCAGGGCTGCGAACCAGAACGACGTTTTCACCACCTCGCTGCTGGCGCTGCTGAATCCGAGCGTGGTTGCGGGAGCGGTCACCGCCAACGGAGATTTCCTCACCGGCCTCATCGGTGCACTGGACCCGGCATCCTCTGCGGATGCGCTGAACCGCAACGGCCCCTTCGTGAGCAGCCTCATCCCGAGCCTGGACCCGGTGGCCCTGGCGGGCGCGCTGAACCGCAACGGCTCGTTCCTGGCCGCGCTCACCGGTTACCTCAACCCACAGGTGATAGTGGATGCCGTGAACTCTAACGAGCCTTTCCTGTGGGATGTCCTACACATGATCGACCCGCCGGTATCGGCCAGCCTGGTGTCAAGCCAGAATCTGCTCACCCGGCTTCTCTCGGTACTCGACCCGGCGCCCATCACCCAGGTGCTTAATACGCACGGCTCCTTCCTGACCGGCCTAGTCTCGAAACTGGACCCGGCGTCCACGGCGAGGATCCTTGACCCCAGCGGAGCCGTGGTGGCCTCTATAATGGAACAACTCCACCCGGACTATATCAGATATATAACGACGAACGAAGCCTTCCTCTCCCAGACGGTGTCGCTCCTGAACCCGACGGTCTTCGCCCAGATAACCAACGAGAACCCCGGCTTCATGACCAGCCTGCTGGCGGCCTTGCCGCCCAGCTTGGGCACGGCGGCAGCCGAGGGATTGAACGGTAGCGGACCTTTCGTTTCAGCCCTGCTCGGCGCGCTCGATCCCTCGGGAATTCTGGGCGTCCTGGACCGCAACCTGGGCTTCACCGAGGGACTGGTGGCGGCGCTGGGTCCGGGCACGGCCGGGAATGCGGCGGCCGGCATCAACGCGGCCGGCTCGTTCCTGACCGAGCTCATCGCCAACCTGGATGCCGGTGCCCTCGCGGGCGTGGTCGATGTCAACCCGGCCTTCCTTTCGGGGGTCATGGCCGGACTGGACGCCGCGGCTGCGCAGGGAATCGCCGCGGGATTGAATCGCAACCCGGCTATGTTGACGACTATGCTGGGTAACCTCGATGCCGGTCTGGGACAGGCCATAGCCGAAGGGGCCAACGCGAACGGAGCCTTCGCCACGGCGCTCATCGCCAACCTGAGCACGGATCTGGCGACGCATGCCGGCGCTGCCCTGGAGCGCAACCCGGGCCTTATCAGCAACGTGCTCGCCAACCTGGATGCCAATGCGGGAACGGTCATGGCCGAGGCATGCAATGCCAACCCAGACCTGATGAAGACCATCACGGAGAATCTGGCGCCGGCCACGGCACGCGCCCTGGCCGAGGGCCTTAACCAGAGCGCCCTGCAGAATCCCGATTTCCTCATCAGCCTGACCGAGGCCCTGGACCGGAGCGCGGGCGAGGCTATCGGCAGGGGCTTGAACGGCATGGCGGCCGGGGGCGTCAACTCGCCGCTCTATCTGACCACCGTTGGGCTGCAGCCTCATACGGCGGCGATGTTGGCGACGGCCATAAACAACAACCCGACCTTCCTGAACGCGCTGCTCGCCAACCTCCAGGGCTCCGAACTGGCTCCCGGCATAAACGGAGGCATCCATGCGGCGGCCGCCCCCGACCCGGCAGGGGCACCCGGCTACATGCTGCAGAACCTGCTGTACGGACTGGATGCCGCGCAGTTGGCGGTTATAACCAATGGGCCCTTCGGAATGTCCCTGGTGGAGTCGATCCTGATAACCCTGGGAGCGAACGGGGGAGCCGGAGCTCAGAACCTGGCTGCGGCCATCAACTCGGGGGGGCAGCCCATGCTGGAGGGGCTCTTCGGAGCGCTGAACGGACAACTTGTGGCACAGGCTATGAACCAGGGTGACGCAG
>JAHEXQ010000215.1 GCA_023252035.1 Actinomycetes bacterium | reverse complement strand
TCGGTCAGTGGGGTGCAGGGGCAGGAAAACCGATGAAGATAGCTGAACTAATATCGGGAATGGATGATACAGAGGTCCTGGGACAACGCGAAGCCGAGATACTCGGACTGGCCTACGATTCCAGGAGGGTTAGTACCGGATACCTCTTTGTTGCCGTGAGAGGTTATAAACTGGACGGTCACGATTTTATGGGAGACGCAGTGGCGCGGGGAGCGGCAGCCCTGCTTATAGAGCGGGGGCATGTCTCTCCGCCCGAGGCAGGGGTTCCGGTCATCACCGTTTCCGACTCGCGCGAAGCCCTGGCGGAGCTGGCCCGCCGCTTTTACGGAAACCCGTCCCGGCATCTGAGCGTGCTGGGGGTAACGGGAACCAACGGCAAGACCACCACCGCTTTTCTGGCGGAGAACATCATGCGCACTGCAGGCATCGAGACCGGCCTCCTCGGAACGGTGAAATACCGTATCGGCAATCGAGAATTCGAGGTGGAGCGGACGACGCCGGAATCCCTGGACCTGCAGCGGCTTTATAGCGAGATGGTGGAAGCTGGGGTGGAGGCGGTGGCCATGGAGGTCTCCTCCCACGCTCTGGAGCTTCACCGGGTGGACGGCACCGACTTCGAAGTGGCGGCTTTAACCAACTTGAGCCAGGACCATCTGGACTTCCACCACACCATGGAAGATTATTTCCAGGCCAAGGCGCGGCTCTTCATGTCCCGCGAGCAGGGAGGCCTGGCCGCGCGGACGGCCGTCATCAACCTGGATGACCCGGCGGGGGAAAGGCTGCTGCCGCTGTGCGCCGGGAGAATAATCACCTATGGCTCTCACCTGGCCATGTTGGAGGGCTCCACCCTGGACATGCATCTCAAGGGCATGTCGGTGCAGCTCCTCTACGAGGGCAGGGGGATAGTTCTGCGCTCTCCGCTCACGGGACGGTTCAACCTTCAGAATATACTGGCGGCGACGGGCCTGACGCTGGCCATGGGCCTGCAATTGGAGGACGCCGCAGCGGGCATAGAGTCTTTCAACGGCGTGCCGGGACGCTTCCAGTTACTGGAAGCTGACGGGTTCTCTGTGCTGGTGGACTACGCCCACACGCCGGATTCACTGAAGAAAGCCATCGAGGCCGCCCGGGAGTTGGCGCCGGGCAAGATAATCACGGTCTTCGGCTGTGGAGGGGATCGCGACCGCGAGAAGCGGCCTCTCATGGGCAAGTGGGCCGGCAAGCTTAGCGATTATGCCATTATCACCTCCGACAACCCGCGCAGCGAGAATCCCGAAGCCATCATCGACCAGGTGGAGGAGGGGCTGCGCCCCGAGGCCACGGGAGGTTGGGCCCGCATCGCCGACCGGCGGGAAGCCATAGCGGAGGCGTTGCGCATGGCCGGCCGCGGCGACCTGGTGCTGGTCGCGGGCAAGGGGCACGAGCAGGGTCAGACCATCGGCGACCGCGTGATACCCTTCAGCGATGTCGAGGTCGTGGGGGAACTCCTGGAGGAGTTAGGGAGAGGGTGCAGGTGATAGCCGTTACCTACGGAGAAGTGCTCCAGGCGGTGCGAGGGCATCTGCTGCAGGGCAGCGACGCGCTGAGTAAACGTGTCAGGGATGTTTCCATCGATACGCGCACGCTCAGAGGCGGAGAGCTGTTCGTAGCTCTGCGCGGACCGCATCACGATGCGCATGATTACCTGGCCCAGGCGGCGCGGAAGGGCGCGTCGGGATTTCTGGTGCAGAGCTGGAAAGCGTTGCGGGGAGCCGTTTTTCGTGGACTGCCGGTCATCCAGGTGAAGGACACCACGAAAGCGCTGGGAGAGGTGGCCGGACTCGTGAGGTCCAAGAGCCAGGCGCGGGTCATCGGCATCACAGGCTCTACCGGCAAAACCCTGACCAAGGATTTCCTCGCATCGGTGCTGCGGAGGAGCTACAAGACGGTAGCTTCGGAGAGGAGTTTCAACAACGAAGTGGGAGTGCCGCTGACCCTGCTGAGCATCAAGCCCTCAACGGAGATGGTGGCCCTGGAGATGGGCTCGCGAGGGCTGGGCCACATCGAGCAGCTCTGCTCCTTCGCCAAACCCGATGCGGGTATCGTGACCAATGTGGGGCTCACGCACTATCAGTATTTCAAGTCCGAGGAGAG
>JAHEXQ010000005.1 GCA_023252035.1 Actinomycetes bacterium | reverse complement strand
CGGGGGCTCCGGGAGCTGCGCCATCCTGGAGTCCCCGGTGGCGCAGAGCCACTGCTGGTGGCGGATCTCCGTGCCTGCCTGCAGCCGCAGCCACGGGCACTCTCCGAGATGAATCCGCTCGTCCTGGAGACCGGCGGGCAGTCCGAACTGGCGGCGCTCGAGCGTGAGCTGGCAGCACTGGGCTACCGGCGCGAATACATGACGGAAGGTATGGGGCAGTTCTCGGTTCGAGGCGGCATCCTCGATGTGTATAACCCGGTGCAGCAGATGCCGGTGCGCGCGGAGTTTCTGGGCGACACCCTCGAGCGTATGGCCCGCTTCAATCCGGTGACGCAGAGGTCGCTGGAGAGGCTGAAGGCCGCGACCATCTATGCAGCAGGTATGGATGCGGCCGGGCAAAAGGAAGAGGGTACCCCGCTGGCCTCGCTGGTTCCCGCCGGCGGCCTCATCCTGGTTCTGGAGCCGCAACTCTGTCGCGAGCGGGCCGGGAGCTGGCGCGATCCGGAACTGATGGGTTTCGATGCGGCCTTGGGCGCCGCGCGGGCGGCCACTCTGCTCGCAGACCCGCTATCGGCGAATGGGGGATTCCGGTGTGAGCGGCCCCGGGCATACCGGGGGCATCTGGAAGACCTGATGAAAGATATGCGAGACCTCACGGCGAAACGGTACCGCATCGGCCTCTTTATGGAGACGGAGGGGCGGTTGGAGCGGCTGCGCGAGATCCTCGCGGAGGCGGAGATACCGCTGGTGCTGGGGAAACAGAGCATCACCGCCGGGGCGGTGCACCTGGCACTCGGGTCGCTCTCGGCCGGCCTGCTCCTGCCCCGACAACGCCTGGCTCTCTTGAGCGAGGCGGATGTCTTCGGCCGCGTGGAACGCCGGCGCGCCGGGCGCGAGACCACCTCCGGGAGTCCCATCGAGAGTTACCAGGACCTGGAACCGGGCGACTACGTGGTACACGTGAATCACGGCATCGGCATCTACGGCGGTCTCACGCAGAAGAGCCTGGACGGCTTCGCCCGCGAATACCTGACCATAAACTACGCCGAGGGCGATGCGCTCTACGTGCCCACGGACCGCATCGAGCTGGTGCACCGTTACGTCGGGGCCGAGAAACCCCCGGTCTACCGCCTCACGGGTTCGCACTGGCGCCAGGTGAAACGCCGGGCCCGGGTGGCGGTCCAGCAGATGGCGGGGGAGCTCCTGGAGCTCTACGCGGAACGCATGGCGGCCGGGGGGTGGGCCTTCTCGCCCGACGGGCCCTGGCAGCAGGAGATGGAGGCCTCCTTCCCGTATCAGGAGACTTCCGACCAGGCCAGGGCCATCGAGGACGTCAAGTCGGACATGGAGGAACCGGTGCCCATGGACCGGCTGGTCTACGGAGATGTGGGTTACGGCAAGACGGAGATCGCTATCCGCGCGGCCTTCAAAGCCGTGATGGAGGGGAAGCAAGTGGTCGTGCTGGCTCCCACCACCGTACTGGCGCAGCAGCATTACCATACCTTCTCCGACCGGTTCGCGCCCTTTCCCATCCGGGTGGAGGTGCTGTCGCGCTTCCGCAGCCCTCGGGAGCAGAAACAGATAATCGAGGACCTCTCGCAGGGGAAGGTGGACGTGGTCATTGGTACGCACCGCCTCTTCCAGAAGGACGTGATTATCCCCGAGTTGGGCCTCATCGTGGTGGACGAGGAGCAGCGCTTCGGCGTGGCGCACAAGGAGAGGCTGAAGGCCATGCGGCGGACGGTGGACGTACTCACCCTCACCGCCACTCCCATACCGCGCACCCTGCAGATGTCGCTCTCGGGCATCCGGGATATGTCCATCATCGACACTCCCATCCAGGACCGCTATTCGGTCATCACGAGCGTGGGTCCTTACGAGAAGCAGGTGGTGCAGGAGTCGGTGCGGCGAGAGCTGGCCCGGGACGGCCAGGTCTTCTACGTGCACAATCGCGTACAGACCATCGACGCGGTCGCGCGCCGGCTGCAGAAGCTCGTGCCGGAGGCGCGCATAAGCATCGGCCACGGACAGATGGACGAGCAGAAACTGGCGCGGGTCATGGACGGATTTGTGGCGCACGAATTCGATGTCCTGGTCTGCACCACCATCGTGGAATCGGGACTGGATATACCCAACGTGAACACGCTGATCGTGGAGGGGGCGGAGATCCTGGGCCTCTCCCAGCTTTACCACCTGCGCGGCCGCATCGGACGGAGCCACCGGCAGGCCTATGCGTTCTTCTTCTTCACGCACGGTAGCCTCACGGAAGGGGCGTACCGCCGGCTCAAGGTGATCCGCGACTTCTCGGAGCTGGGCTCCGGATTTCGCATCGCCATGAAGGACCTGGAGATACGCGGCGCCGGTAACCTGCTCGGCCCGGAGCAGCACGGACACGTGGAAGCCGTCGGCTTCGAGCTCTACAACCGGCTGCTCGCCGAGGCCGTGGACCGCCTGCGCGGGGTCAGGCGTTTCCGGGTTTCCGAAGTGAGCATCGACCTGCCGCTGCCGGCCTTCGTTCCGGCTACCTACGTGAGTTCCGCTTCGCGGCGCGTGGAGATCTACCGCCGTATATCGGAGGCCGGAGACGATGAGGCTCTGGCCGATCTGCAGGCCGAGGTGGCGGACCGCTACGGCGCTGAGCCTCTCGAGGTGCTGGGGCTTTTCCGCGCCGCCGCCCTGCGATTGCGGTGTCTCAAGCTGGGGGTGCGGGAGGTGGGGCGCTCGGGCGATACGGTCATCCTGAAACTGCGCGAGCGAGCCGAGGAGCGCGCCGCCGCGCTGCAGGAGACCCTGGCGCCTCTGCGCGCCGCGGTTATCGCGGACTTCAGCTACAACACGGCGCTGCGGGAGCTTACGGTGGAGTTTCCGCGGGATTCCTGGCGCTCCCGTGGCCTGCGCCAGCTTGAGCTAATGACCGGCTGGCTGAATGATATAGTAATGAGCGAACAAAAAGGTTCCTGAACATGTTCGCTTCGGCGTGCAGCGAGGAAGGGAAGGGAAGGCATCTACCCCTTTCGGGTTATAGATGTACGGTTTTCAGATGTACGGGGACAGGTACAATGTCGTGCGCTGCGTGGGACTGGGGCCCGGCCCGCTCGGGCTGGTGACTCTCGAGACCCTCGAACTGCTGGAGCGAGCGCCGCGGGTGCTGGTGCGCACGGCGCGCCACCCGGCGGTGGAGGAGCTGCGCGGCCGCGGGCTGGCGATAGTGGCTCTCGATGACTTCTACGAGAGGGAGGAAGACCTGGAGCGCGTTTACGCAGGCATAGCAGCTCGCGTGGCCGAAGAGGCCAAGCGGGAAGGCCAGGCGACCTACGCCGTTCCCGGGCATCCGCTGGCGGCGGAGGCTACGGTGCGCCTGCTCCTGGCGGACGAAAGCATCCGGGTGGAGCTCCACCCCGCGCTGAGTTTTATGGATGCCGTCTTTCCCCTCGTCGGATTCGATCCCATCGGGGGCTTTCAATTGCTGAACTCTTCGGACCTGGGAGAAGGCGGCGGCCGCCTCTTGAACCCGCGCCTGGCAATGCTTGTAGCCCAGGTGGATACGAGACTCGCGGCGGCGGAGGTGAAGGTCACCCTGCTCGAGCTCTATCCGCCCGAACATCTCGTGCAGGTGGTGAAAAGCGCCGGGCTGCCCGGCGCGAAGTGCCATGCGATGCCTCTGTCCGAGCTGGACCGCGAGGAGCTTTTCGACCACCTGACCAGCGTCTTCGTACCGGCGCTGACCGAGGAAGATATCTACGATTTCCAGAGGTTGGTGGACCTGATAGCGGTGCTGCGGGGCCCCGACGGGTGTCCCTGGGACCGGGCGCAGACCCATGAGACACTGGCGCGACACATGGTGGAGGAGTCGCACGAAGCCATCGATGCCATCCAGCGCGAGGACCCGGAACACCTGGCCGAGGAGTTGGGCGATATCCTGCTCCAGGTCGTACTCCATGCCCAGTTGGGCCGGGAGGAAGGCACCTTCGACGTGCATGACACGCTGCGCAGCATCATCCGGAAACTCATCCTCAGGCACCCCCACGTATTTGGGGAAGCGCACGCGGGCACACCCGAAGAGGTCATCGCCAAGTGGGAGAAGATCAAGGCCTCCGAGAAAGGGCACGCGTCGGTCATGGAGGGCGTCTCCGAGGGACTGCCCGCGCTGCTTTACGCCTACAAGTTGCAGACAAGGGCGGCCCGCATCGGTTTTGACTGGCAGCGGGGCGAGGAGGTCCTGCCCAAATTGCAGGAGGAGCTGGATGAGTTGCGCGAGAGCCTGCTCGAGGGAGGGCCTGGTATCGAAGACGAACTGGGCGACCTCTTCTTCACCCTGGTGAACATATGCCGCCACTGGAGCATAGATCCCGAGATAGCCGTGCACAACGCGGGGCGCAAATTCGCCCGCCGGTTCAGCTACGTGGAGGAGTTGGCCGCCCGGGAAGGTCTGGACCTGACGATGCTGAGCCTGGAAGAGCTGGACGCGCTCTGGGAGCGCTCCAAGCGCTCCGAGGAACCCTGGTAAGTCATTCCACTGGGCGTCTTATCGAATTCTGGGGTCAGACCGAATTCTGGGGTCAGACCCCAGAATTCGATAAATCATGTTACGACGTCGCGCAGGTTGAAGCTGAAGACGGCGCCGCCGTCGTTGGACGCGCGGATGCAGCCGCCGTAGATGTTCACGATCTTGGCCACGATGGCCAACCCTATGCCGGTACCTCCCTTATCGCCCTTGACGAAGGGCTCGAACAAAGTCTCCAGCATCTCGTCGGGGATGCCCGGCCCGTTGTCGCGCAGAACGTAATGATGGCCTGCATTGTCCGGCCCGGTATGGGTGAGCTGGATGCGAGGGTTCTCAATACCGTCGAAGTGCTTGAGTGCGTTGCCGATGAGGTTGCTGAATAGCTGATAAATCTGAGTGGAACTGGATATTACTTGACCCATATCGGCGTCCATATCCACCTCAATGTCTCGCTCTGCTATCTCGGCTGCCCGCTCTTCCAGAACGGATGCCACGACCTGGCCTATGTCGATCAAGTCGGTCTCCTCGCCGGACCCGTCGGCCTGGGCGAGCGTCATGAGGTCGGTGACGAGTGACTTGGCTCTGTCCACGTTGCGGTGGATAACCCGCGCCATCTTCAGCATCTGTTCCCGCGCACCCTTCTCCTCCGGAGACGCGGCGAAGTCGGTGAAGGCCTCGCTGGCCAGCAGGATGACCGCCAGGGGGCCTCGCAAGTCGTGTGACACCGTGTGCGCAAACCCCTCCAGTTCGGTATTGAGCATCCGCAGCTCCTCCTCCGTCTTCTTCCGCTCGGTGATATCGCGGACGACGGCCAGGATGGCCGGCTGCCCCTCGTACTCAATGAGGCGGCGCAGCCTCTCCACCGGGAACTCCGTGCCGTCTTTCCGCTTATGCACGGTTTCCCGGGGAGGTTCCTCGTTGGTCGCTATGGCGTCCATATCTGGGGGCTCGAGGAGCAGATGAGAGTCCGCGCGGAAATCGCCGTGCCGCATGCGTAGCAACTCCCCGTGCGTGTAACCGTAGCGCTCCACGGCGGCCTGGTTCGCATCGAGGACAGGCCCATCCGGGCTGATGACGAAGATGGCGTCACCTACATTGTTGAACATCGTGCGGAACTTCTCCTCAGATTTCCTGACGGCTTCTTCCACCCGGCGCCGGGCCGTGACGTCCCTTCCGATCCCGCAGACTTTCACGACTTGTCCCAGCGAATTGCGGAGAACCGCACCGGTGAATTCCATGTCCACCCTCCTGCCCTCCCTGGTCCTCATCACAGCATCCAGCCGCTCGCTTTTGGCATGGCTGGGGTCGAGAAGGGTTTGCTTGCCTCTCTCCACGGAATCCGGGTCGAAGAAATCCCAGGCGGTCATGCGGGCTATCTCGTCATCGGTGTATCCGGCGAGCTCGTTGACCATGCGGTTCCATCTGACCATGCGGCCCTCCAGGTCCACCACGAAGAGTACGTCGTTCAGGGCGTCAAACAGCTCGTTCATGAAGGCCTGCTGCGCGGCCAGGGTTTCCTGGGCCTCGTGCCTCTCCACCACGCGTCCCACCCTCTCGGCGACGGCGTCGAGTAGCCGCCTCTCCTCGTATAAGAAGGGGCCCTCATCAGCAGCGGGACGTCCCCCCAGGTAGAAGACGTCCAGGCGCCCGCGCTCCATCTCGCGCACCTTTAAGGGCGCCGATAATCCTGGGGGGAGCCGGTCGAGAGGCGCCGTCTCGAAAACCTTGGCATCCAGCCGCAACCTGGCTGCCGTTATATCGGGATACTGAAAGGCGGGGGGAAGAGATGCGGCGATGCCCTGGAGCATCTCCTCAAAGCTTATAGCCTGATTCTCCACCAGGTCGGCGATGGCGTAGAGGCACTCGAGCTCCTTTATGCGCTCAACCAGCCGGCGTGCATCGGAGAGGGAGGTCCCCCTCTCTCTCGAGCGACCATCCCCAGCTATCTCGCTTGCGTTCTCATCAGCTCCCATGGGCCTCCGCCTCCGTATTTCGTATGAAAGATATCGAAACAAGCCGCCTTGCGCTTTACCACAACCGTCAACTGGGGCAGCAGACACCGCGGCACATCAATGATTTTCGGCCTTGGCCTTCAACTCCTTTATAGGAGGGTTGCGGGACGCTGATGATGAAGGTGCATCCTCCGCCGGGCGTGCGCTTGAGGGTCAGCCTACTGCCCCGGGCCTCCAGGACATTGGGCGCAATGAAGAGCCCCACCCCCACGCCCTGGTGATGGTGATATCCGGCCCTGGCGCTTCCTGCGCACCGGGAACTCCATCCTCCCCATCTCCTGCGGCTGCAAGGGTTTGGCTATAGTTCCTTCAAGCATCCCCTCATCTTAAGGTTCTACGATCTGGCTTGGCCTCGCGGAGCCGTTTTCCCATTCATCCCTTCCATATCCGGCGATCCGTTCGGACGAAGGATCGTCCTCGCCGTCTCCGTGCATCCAGGTTCTTAGCCTGCTGGACTGCGGATCCTTCGATAGTGTTTATCTGAGAAGATTACAGCACTGGGACCACATGGGAAGGGTCAATCCGGGTGCTAAGATGTTTTGAGAGCCTCGAGCGCGCGGTCCGGGATGGCAGCCCCGCAGTACGGGACTGCGCGCCGGATATCGCCTGCGTGCGCCCATAAACTGTGGTAGAATGCCCCCATGGAAATGAAAGGGCTCATCCTGAGCGGGGGAGAGGGGACCCGACTTCGGCCGATAACCCATACGAGCGCCAAGCAACTGGTGCCTGTAGCCAATAAGCCCATCCTCTTCTATGGCATCGAGGCCATCCGCGATGCGGGCATTACGGATATCGGGATCATCGTGGGCGATACGGAGGAGGAGATCCGCGAAGCCGTGGGCGACGGCTCGGCCTGGGGTATACGCGTCACTTACGTCCGGCAGGAGCAACCCCTGGGGCTGGCGCATGCCGTGCTGACGGCCGAGGAATTCCTGGGAGACAGCCCCTTCGTCATGTACCTCGGTGACAACCTCATCAAGGAAGGCATCAGCTCGCTGGTGGATCAGTTCCAGGCCATGCAGCCGGATGCCATGATCCTGCTGGCCCACGTGTCTCAGCCGGAGCGCTTCGGAGTGGCGGAGCTGGACGGCGAGCGGGTGGTGCGACTCATCGAGAAGCCGAGCGAGCCTCCCAGCGACCTGGCGCTTGTCGGCGTCTACATGTTCAAACCTTGCATCTTCGACGCCTGCCACGCCATTGAGCCTTCCTGGCGCAATGAGCTGGAGATAACCGATGCCCTTCAGCACATGATAGACCACGGCTGCCACGTGGAGCCGCACCTGATCGACGGGTGGTGGAAGGATACCGGACACCTGGAGGACCTGCTGGAGGCGAACCGCATCATCCTGGAAAGCCTGGAGCCTTCCTGCCTGGGCGAGGTGGACAAAGAGTCCTCCGTGACGGGCCGGGTAGTCATTGAGAAGGGCGCGGAGATAATCAACAGCACCGTGCGCGGCCCGGCCATAATCGGCGAACGCACGAAGCTGGTGAACTCCTTCGTGGGCCCCTTCACCTCCGTCTATTACGACGTGCTCATACAGAATTCCGAGGTCGAGCACAGCATCGTAATGGAGAAGTGCGTGATAAGGGGATTGCGCGGGAGGATGGAGGACAGCCTGTTGGGCAAGAACGTCGAGATATATCGCTCACCGCAGCGCCCGCGGGCTTACCGGCTGATGCTGGGCGATAATTCCAGGATAGGACTGGCCTGATGATAGAGCGCGTGGAAGTCAAGAAGCTGGAGTTGGAGTTCGGCGCCCGCGGCATGGATATGGAGATATTGCGGGAGGACGAGCCCATCTTCAACCGTTTCGGGGAGCTCTACCTCAGTTCCCTTTACCCGGGTGCGATTAGGGGCTGGCACCTGCATAAACAGAGGCACGATTACCTGGCCTGCCTGCGCGGCATGATCAAGCTGGTCCTGCACGATGCGCGCCAGGATAGCCCCACGCACGGCGAGGTGAACGAGCTCTTCCTGGGGGAGTACAACCAGGTTCTCGTGCACGTACCTCCCGGGGTGAACCATGGGATGAAATGCATAAGCCACCATGAGGCCCTGATGATAAACTGCCCGAGCGAGCCGCACCGCGCGGAGGACCCCGATGAGTTCGGAGAACCAGTGGAAAGTTCTTCCATCCCCTACGACTGGGAGATAAAGTTCCACTGACGGACTTGACGAGGTTCCGGGCCGCGGTTTCACTCCGCGCGAGCATCTGCTGAGCGCGGTTCATAAGAGGAAGAAGGCGTCTTGAAACTGCTGGTTACCGGAGGTTGCGGCTTTATCGGCAGCAACTTCGTGAAGATGATACTGGCCATGGCTCCCGCCAACCAGGTGGTCAACCTGGACAAGCTGACCTACGCGGGCAATCCGGAGAACCTGGCGGAGGTGGCCGGCGACCCCCGGTACACCTTCGTGCGGGGAGATATCTGCGATGCGAGCGCGGTGGAGGAGGCCATGGCCCACCGCCCCGACGCCATAGTGAACTTCGCGGCGGAGACCCACGTGGACAGGTCCATCGATTCCCCCGGCGAATTCATCGAGACGGATGTGCGCGGGACCTATACGCTGCTGGAGGCGGCACGCCGCCACGGCCTGCGCTTTCTCCAGATATCCACGGACGAGGTTTACGGCAGCATCGAGGAGGGCAGCTTCACGGAGGAGAGCCCGCTGGCGCCCGCCAGCCCCTATTCGGCATCGAAGGCGGCAGGCGACCTTCTGGTCCTCTCCTATGTGAAGACCTTCGGCGTGGAGGCGCTGATCGCGCGCAGCTCCAACAACTTCGGCCTCCACCAGTATCCCGAGAAGCTGATCCCGCTCTTCATCACCAACCTGCTGGAAGGGCGGAAGATCCCGGTTTATGGGGACGGCCTCAACGTGCGCGACTGGATCTACGTGCGCGACAACTGCGCCGGCCTGGAGACGGTGCTGCGCCAGGGGAAAGCCGGCGAGGCCTACAACCTGGGAGGCGGCAACGAGCGCAACAACCTGGAGATAACCCGCGCCCTGCTGGCGCTCGCCGGCAAGGGCGAGGAGTGTGTCGAATACGTTTCGGACCGTCCGGGGCATGACCGTCGCTACTCGCTGGACTGCGCGAAGGCGCGCGCCCTGGGGTGGGATCCGGCGCACAGCCTCGAGGAGGCGCTGCAGGAGACCTACCAGTGGTACGTGGAACACCGGGACTGGTGGCAGCCGATAAAGAGCGGCGAGTTCAAACGTTACTACCTGGCCCACTATGGCGACCTGTAAGGGGTCCGGCGACTTTGTTGCCCGGGTCCGCGTGGAAAAGCAGGCATGAAGGAAAAGGGTCCGCTCCGAAAATGCCGTCATTTTCATCCTCCGACGGTGCCATTTCCGTGGCATGGGCGGCTGACCTGCTTTCTTCCTGCCTGCCTGCGAGTCAAGTTGCATACTAATGCGAAGTAATCTATAAGGTCATATATGAAGACGAAACTGAAGAGCCTTTACCAATACCGCGAGCTGCTCTTGAACCTGACCCGGAAAGAGGTCAAGGTAAAGTATAAGAACTCGGTCCTGGGCATCGTCTGGTCCATGATCAACCCGCTAATCATGCTCCTGGTCTTCTACATCGCCTTCGGCCTCTTCTTCAAGGTGCAGGGCACCGGCATAGAGTTCTTCGCCATCTACCTGATGTCCGGTATCCTGCCGTGGAATTTCCTGGCTAACTCCTTGAACCTGGCAGTGGGGACGGTGGTGAGCAACGGCAACCTGGTGAAGAAGGTCTATTTCCCCCGGGAGGTGCTGCCCCTGGCCAACGTGGGCGCCGCTGCCTTCAACTTCTTTCTGCAGAGCCTGGTGCTCTTCGCCTTCATGCTGATTCTCCGGTACCACTTCAGCCCCTGGCTGCTTATGTTCCCGCTGGTGATGCTCCTGGAGGCCCTGTTCATCATCGGCGTGGCCCTGTTCCTCGCGGCACTCAACGTATTTTACCGGGACTTGCAGCACCTCACCGAGATAGTGCTGATGGCCTGGTTCTGGATGACGCCCATCGTCTATCCCATCACCTATATCACCGACAAACTACCGGGGTGGGCGCAGCAGATCTATTTCCTGAATCCCATGACCCACATAATCCAGCTCTTCCACGAGATCATCTACCACCCGTCGGTCTACGGGCCCACCACCAGCTATCTGTCCACCAAGGGGATTATCGGGACCACCGCCTTCTCGGTGGGTTTCGTGGTCCTGGGATACCTGTTCTTCACCAGCCGTGAAGGGAGGTTTGCGGAGTTTATCTGAGCCATGGTTGAACTAAGCGAGATCGGACAACACGTCCTGAGCGATAAAAAAGCCATAGAGATACAGGGTGTGGGCAAATGCTTCCGCATCTATCACGACCTGAACCAGAGCCTGAAAGAGAAGGTCATCAATTTCCGTAAACGGGGGTACGAGAAATTCTGGGCTCTACGCGACATCGACCTGGACATCTACCAGGGCGAGACCATCAGCCTGGTGGGGCCCAACGGCTCCGGCAAATCGACCCTGCTGCGCCTGATGACGAGGATCATGACCCCGAACGAGGGCAAGATAAGCGCCCACGGGAAGATCGCAGCCATGCTGGAGCTGGGAGCGGGTTTCCAGCCCGATCTCACCGGCAAGGAGAACATCTACCTGAACGCCTCGGTGCTGGGCTTCACTAAACGGGAGGTGGATGCCATCTACGACGAGATCGTGGACTTCGCCGAGTTGGGCCCCTTCATAGATAACCAGGTGAAGAACTACTCCTCCGGCATGTACGTGCGTCTGGGTTTCTCCATCGCCATAAACGTCAACCCGGACATCCTCCTGGTGGACGAGGTCCTGGCGGTGGGGGACGAGGCTTTCCAGGCCAAGTGCCTGGAGAAGATAAACGGTTTCCAGAGGGCCGGCAAGACCATCGTGCTGGTAACCCACAACGTGGACCTGGCCGCCATGATATCCGACCGCATTCTCTGGCTGGAGAACGGCAGGGCGAAGAAGCTGGGCGACCCGCGGGATATCTGCGGCGAGTACCACGAGTTCATGCGGGTGGACATCGAGGGGACCGACTACGGGACCCGCCGGATAGTCTTCACCGACGTGCAGATACTGGGCGGGGATGGCAGGCCCAGGGCCAAGTTCGCCTACCGGGATCCTATGATCCTGCGCTTCGCCTACGAGGCCGCCGAACCGGTGGAGCGGCCGGTCTTCGGTTTCGGCTTCTACGACCACCTGGGCCTCATGGTTTACGGGACGAACACCAAGCTCAAAGGGATTCAGATACCGCGTGTAGAAGGTAAGGGGACGGTGGAATACCGCATCGAGGCCCTGCCCATGGCCAGTGGTAGATATTTCCTTTCGGTTGCGGCCCATACGGAGGATGGCCTGGTCAACTACCACTGGATGGACAAGATGTTCTACTTCGACATGGAATCTGCCGGGTCCGATGCCGGATACCTCAATATCGACTGCGACGTTCAGCTCGATTAGCTGGCCGGACGGGAGGTGAGCAATTCCATGAGCCTCGCGGGGGAAGATGTCCTCGAGATAGAAGACGACACCATCGATGTCGAGCGCATCATGGCCCGGATAAACCAGCGGGTGGAGGAGAGGCGGGCCAGCGGCATCTACGACGAGTCCGAGATAGAATCCATCATGCGCGAAGTGCCGCCGGAGGGAGCGGACCAGTCCATCTCCGATCCCCTGCACGAACTGAACTTCGTGGTGCGCCTGGCCTCCCTGCATAGCCAGGTCTCCAGCGAGTATGCCATGGGTTCGGGCCGCAAGTTCATCGGCCCGGTCATCGTGTTCGTCAAGCGCGTAATCCGCAAGCTGCTCCGCACCTACGTGGATGCCGTCTTCAGCCAGCAGAACGAGTTCAACGCTTACATGGTGCGCTCCGTCCAGTTGCTCCAGGACACCATCCTGGCGCAGCGGGAGCGGCTGGGGCCCGAGACGGGCCGCGCGCTATCCTACCGGCTGCAGCGTGAGGACGAGGCGGTTACCGAGTCGCTGCTCGCTCCGGTGGTGGAGCTCTTCAAGGGCCAGGAGTCGGTGCTCGACCTCTTCAGCGGCCGGGGCGGTTTCCTGCGGGCCGCCAGAGCCCACGGGCTGGAAGCAAGCGGCGTGGAGCCGGACGAGGAACTCGTACGGCTCTGCCAGGAGCAGGACCTAAAGGTGCTGGAGGCGGACCCCTTCCTCATGCTGGGCGCCGCGCCCGAGGACAGCCTTCCCGGGGTCTTCTCGGCGGACCTGGGCGAGCGGATAGAGGCGGGCGAGCTGACCTGGATGATCGGCGCCCTGGGCTTCGCCATGCAGCGGGGAGGGCTCCTGGCGATCTTCAACCACAATGCCACCGATCCGGAGGGTCGTGCGGCGCTCCTGCGTGACCTGGCGACCAGGCGGCCGGTGTATCCCGAGACCCTCAGGAGCCTCCTGGAGGCGGCGGGTTTCTCCCAGATGAGGGTGATATCCCTGGGGAGCCGCTACCTCCTCACCGCCCGGAGGCCTTGAGGTGCCGGAGACCATAGCTTTTGTGCCCCCGCGCTACGGCGAGGAGGTGGTAGGCGGAGCCGAGACGCTGGTGCGTGAGCTGGCCGAGGAATTGAAACGGCGCGGGTGGCCCGTGGAGATCCTCACTACCCGCGCGCGCGACCACTACACCTGGGCCAACTACTACCCCGAGGGCGAGGACGAAGTACACGGCATTCGGGTTCGCCGGTTCGCCGCCGTGACTCAGCAGACCGATCCCCAAGTGCGCAAGCTCCATACCCGGGTGCTGGATAGCAAACGCATGCCGGTGAAGGACCAAGTCGCCTGGATCTCGAACACGGTTTCATCTCCGGATATGCTGGAATATATTACCAGTCACTGCGACGACTACCGTGCTTTCATCTTCGCGCCCTACCTTTTCGGAACCACCTACCTGGGAAGCATGGCGGTGCCTGAGAAGGCCTTCGTCATAAGCTGCCTGCACGACGAGGCCTATGCCAGGCTCCCGATATTCAAGCAGATGCTCCACGCCGCGCGAGGAGCGCTCTTCAATACGCGGCCCGAGGAAGAACTGGCGCGCCGTTTGATGGGCGAGGACCTGCGAGGCTGGGTGGTGGGCATGGGCTTCGATTCCAAACCTTCGGACGGACGGCGCTTTCGCGCCAAGTTCGGGGTCGAGGGTGACTTCCTGCTCTACATGGGCCGCCGGGAGCCCGGCAAGAACACGCCCCTACTGGTGCAATACTTCTGCAACTACTTGCATCACACTGGGCGCGACCTGAAGCTGGTCCTGACGGGCAGCGGTCATGTGGAGATACCTCATCGCTTCCGTGAATCCATAATAGACCTGGGTTTCATCAGCGAGCGCGATAAGTGGGATTCCTACAGCGCCGCGAGCCTGCTCTGCCAGCCCTCGGTGAACGAGAGCCTCTCCATCGTCATGCTGCAGGCCTGGCTCTGGGGGCTGCCCTGCCTGGTGCACGCCGACTGCCCGGTCTGCCGCGATCACGTGGTGCGTTCGGGCGGTGGCCTCTACTTCGGCAACTATGCGCAGTTCCACGAGGAGCTGGACCTCATCCTGGGCAACCCCGACCTTGCACAGCGCATGGGTGCGGCGGGCCGGGCCTACGTGGAAAGCGAATTCCCCTGGGACGTCGTTGTGCAGCATTTCCAGGAGGCCCTGGACGAGGGCTTGGGGGATGCCGGACGGGGAGAGGGGGGAGTCGCTTGAGGGTCCACCAGTTGCTAGCCCGTTTCGAAGCGGGGGATGCCGTGAGCAACATGGCCATGGACATCCACGATGCCCTGACGGCGCGCGGCGTGGAGTCCCGCATCTTCGCGCATTCCCTGGACTCCTTCGGGCTTACCCGGGGGATGCATGAATCCGCCTATGGGAGCTTCGCCAAGACCGGCGAAGACCTGCTCATCTATCACTACTCGGTCTGGTGCGATAACCTCGCCCTCTTCGAGTCCAGCAAAAACCGCCGCATCGTTATCTACCACAACATCACGCCGGCCAAGTTCTTCGAGCCCTACGACCCGCAGATAGCCGAGATCTGCCGCCTGGGACGTGAGGCGCTGCCGCGCTTCACGGGGGCCAACTTGGGCCTGGGGGTGTCGGAATACAACCGGCGGGAACTGGTGCGGGCGGGGTTTTCCGAGACCAATACCGGCGTGCTCCCCATTCATCCACCGGTGGAGCGCTTCGACTCGGTGGAGCCCGACGGGCAGTTGGAGAGGAAGCTGAGCGATGGGCGCGCCAACATCCTCTTCGTGGGACGCATCGTGCCCAACAAGAAGATCGAGGACCTTGTGCGGCTTTTTCTCTATTACCACCGCTGCGTGAATGCGCGTTCCCGTCTGATCCTGGCGGGAGGGCCGCTCTACCCTTACATTCTGCGGTTGCAGCGCATGGTGGACGACCTGGGACTGACGGGCCGCGTGCTCTTCATGGGGAAGGTCAGCGAGCCGCAGCTCGTGGCGCTCTATCGCGCAGCCGACGTCTACGTGTCCATGAGCGAACACGAGGGATTCTGCGTTCCTCTGACCGAGGCCTTCCACTTCGGGGTGCCGGTGATGGCCTACACGGCCGCCGCGGTGCCGGAGACGATGGGAAGGGCAGGCATACTCTTCGACGAGAAGGACTATCCCATTCTGGGCGAGATGATGGACCGGGTTCTGCGCGAGCCCGCGGTGCGCGAGGAGACCGTGGCAGCCCAGCGCGAGAGGCTGGCGAACTTCAGCCGGGAGCGTTTTGAGGAGAGGCTTTTCCGGCATCTGGGGGTGTTTCTCACTTGATAGGCTTGAACGGGCGCCAGGTAAACGAGAACCTGCTCTCCGTCCGCGTGGATCGGCGCAAGGCGCATGCGCTGCTCGATCCCGCGGTGGAGGCCGGGCTGGCGTTCGACCTGGAGGGGTTGGTGGTGGATCCGGATAACCTTACCGAGTCCAACTTGCTCTTCCGGCTGTGGTCCATCTTCGCGAACCTGGGCGCGTCGCTCGAGCCGCCGCTGGCCTATGACAAGGATCTGACCAAAGAGCATCTGACGCCGCTGCGCAACATCTTACGTCGGTTAGCTCGCCGTGTCATCACCAGTTCGGGCGAGGGCTACCTGCAGCAGCAGGAATACCTGAACGCCCTGTATGTCCGCGGCATTGCCGCGGCGGAGAAGCTGATAGAGCCGGGTCCGGGCCTGGCCGCCGGGCCACGCAAGCTGCCGGACCAGATTTGCTTCCGGCCCCTGGAAGCGTGGGAGCCGGAGTTGATCCGGGCCATGGCGGCGCTGGGCGGAAGATCGGTGCTGGTCTTCACCGTTCCCTGCGTGGAGATGATGGAGGCCTTCGAGCGTGTCAACCGGCCCTTCCTGGCGGTGGGCAACCGCGACCTGGAGGTCTCCCTGTGCCAGGAACGCTTCCTGCACGCTCGCCTGGAGGATCCCCTGGAATTCCTGCGGAGAGCGCCGGCCGGAGCGGCCCTTACGGAATACGGCATGGTGCTGCTGGGGGCTCCCGAATTCCTGCGGCCCGTGGAGTTGTCGGAAGCGATCCACCTGGCGGCCGCGGGCATGCGGCCCAAGGCGGTGCTGGCGGTCAAAGTGGAGAAGGCGGGTCAGGAAGGCGCGCAGGAGACGGGCTTCGGGCCTGAGGAGAGCGAACCGGGTTTCCAGAGGCCTTACTATCCGGATTTCGTGGCCAGGCTCATGATCGAAGCGGGACTGGAGATAGTGGTGGAAGGGCCGCCCATGGCCCTGGGCCGCGTGCCGGCTCCGAAGGAGCCCGAGGCGCCGGCCGCGGATGAGCAGGTGGCGGGAGCGGGAGCGTCTGAGGCATCGGAGCCTGCCGGGAAAGCCGAAGCGGCTGCCGGGTATCAGGAGATATTCGAGCCGGAGCCGGGTACGGAGAGGGCGTCTTCTGGGGCCGAAGCGGAGCCGGAGGCGTCGCCTGAGCCGGAAGAGGAGTTCTGATGCGGGTCCACCAGGTCTGCGCGAGGCTGCAGTTCGGAGACGCCATCACCAACCACGTGATGCGCATCCACCAGGAGCTGATCAAGTGGGGCATGGATAGCCATGTCTACGCGCACGAGACGGACAAGACCTGCGCGCCCTACAACGAGGGGGAGCAGGTGTATGCGCGCAAGTTCTCGCGCAAAAAAGAGGACCTGCTCCTCTATCATTACTCCGTCTTCAATCCCAATCACAAGTTGTACCTGGCTGCCCGCAACAAGAAAGTGCTCATCTACCACAACATCACGCCGCCCAGGTTCTTCGAGAAGTTCAGCCCGGCCATCGCCGAGGTCTGCCACAAAGGCCTGGAACTCCTGCCGCGCCTGAAGGACTGCGACCTGGCGCTGGGGGACTCAGAGTTCAATCGCCTGGAACTGGTGGAAGCCGGTTTCAAAGACTCGCGCAGTGGCGTGCTGCCTATCTTCATAGACTGGTCCCGCTACGAGGGGCTCTACCACCGTGAGCTGCTGGAGCGCCTCAGCGACGGGAAGGTCAACCTGCTCTTCGTGGGGCGGCTGGTGCCCAACAAGCGCTTCGAGGACCTCATCCGCCTCTTCGCCGTGTACAAGCACAAGGTGAATGCGCGCAGCCGGCTCATCATCCCGGGCTCGACCTGGTCCTTCGAGTACAACAACCTGCTGGTCAGGCTCATCCAGAGCCTGGGGCTGCAAGATTCCGTGGAGATGCCCGAACAGGTTTGGGGCGTGCCCGACGCCGACCTGCTCGCCTACTTCCGGGCGGCGACGGCCTTCGTCTGCATGAGCGAGCACGAGGGTTTCTGTGTGCCCCTGGTGGAGTCCATGCGCTTCGACCTGCCCACCATGGCCTTCGACAGCAGCGCCATCCCCTACACGCTCGCCGGCGCCGGCGTGCTCTTCAAGAGCAAGGAACTCCCGGTCCTGGCGGAGACCCTGGAATGTCTCGTCACGGACGAGACATTCCGGACGACCATGATAGAGCGGGGCCGGGCGCGCCTGGCCGATTTCAGCGAGGGGAGGATGAGCCATACCCTCATGGACCACATCGCCCCGTTCCTGACCTGAATCCTGGAGCGGATGCGCGAGCGGGCGGCGCCGAAGAGGGCGCGGCCCGGCAATCCGGGCGAATTAACTGGAATCCGGGCCCCGTTTTGCAGGGGACGCGCGGGGGTTGCATAGAGCGAAAGTGTTCGGGGATACTTTTTGTTAGCTTATTGGACGGTGATGGTGAGCTCCACCGGGCTGCCCATCCAGTAAGCGCCTTCCTTCACCAACTGGCAGCGCACCGTGTAGGTTCCGGGCTGCTCCGGCGCGCGCAGCAGCGCCGGAGCAGTGAGCTGCTGGTTGGGGGAGACATCGCAGGGCAGGGTGGCGCGCTGGCCCTCCCAGATCTCCCGGCCGTCTTGGAGCCAGGTGAATCCCAGGTCGATGGTTCCCGCCGGTGCGCTTTCCAGCGACTGAAGAGTTAGCGGGCCGGTGTTGCGAAATACCAGTTTGAGGTCGAAGAGGCCGGAGGCGCTCGCCGGCGTCGCGCCGGCGAGCGAGACGCCGAGGATCTGCGCTTCAGCCCTCTGGTCCGGGGAAGCGGCATCCGGCGCTACGTGAACCGGCACCGGGCCGAGATTCGCGGAGGCGACCCCCCCGAAGGAGAGCTCCAGGCTGTAATCGCCCGCCTGGGCAGGAGCGGTGGTCAGGAAGGAGGTCTTGTCCAGCGAGGTGCTCTCGATGTAGGGCGGCAGGAAGTACTCCTCCTGCTTCTGCATGACCACGCCGCCGCCGGCATCGCGCCAGGTCACCTTGACGGGCTGCGCCTGCTCCACTCCGGTGGCGAAGGCCAGGGTGCCCCGGTTAGCCAGGAGCGCTCCCAGCCTGACGCTGCCTCCCGGCACCGCCGATGCCGGCGTGGCCGGGTTCCACTCCAGGTCCTGCAGGCCGGCCCGCTCGCCCGCTCCCTTGATATGGATGAGCGTTACGCGGCCGCCCTCCGCCGCCGTCTCCAGCTCGAGGAAAGAACCGAGGCGCGCCCGGAAATCGGCCTGCTCTCCCTCGGGCAGCCAGTCCCAGTGCCAGGCCACGTAGGCCACGCCGCTGGCTCGCAGCACCGAGATGCTCCGGGCGGAGGGAAAGGCCTGCATCTCCATCATCATGCGGCGGTAGGTAGGTGGGTAATATCCGCTGAAGCCGTTGACCAGCTTCCTCCAGTTCACCGTGGAGAAATAGACGGCGAAGTTCTCGTGATCGATGTAGTCCTTGGGATTACGTGCGATCAGGTCGAACATGCCTTCGTAGAGCGCCGCGCCCTCCAGCCTGCTTACCGGGGCATCGATGACGGCGCCGCCGGCCTCCGGGCTGGAGGTGCCGCCCGCCAGCGCAGTATAGACGGAAGAGATGTCCTTGCCCACCGGCACGGGCGAGATGGGCAGGTTGAATGTGAACATCTCCACGAGCAGTATCGCTATGAGACCCGACCCCAGCAGTGGCGCCGCGAGTCTATGTTTCGACGCCGCGAGCCCCCGCCCCCATCCACGGTCCTTCGCGATATCCAGCAGCCGCGCCAGCCCCAGTCCGCCGAGCACCGCCAGAGCCAGGATGAGCAGGATGGCGTAGCGCGCGGGCATGCGTACGAAGCCGAAGACGCCGCTGTGGTAGAGCGCGAGAAAGAGGAAGTTGCGGTGGCCTCCGATATAGGGTCCGAGCGAGAGGATGAACCCTCCCACCCCCAGCGCCGCGAAGGGCAGGGTGCGGGCGAGATAGGCCCTGCGCCCGAATACCGGATCCTCCGGTTCCTGCTCGTCTACTGGATCCCTTGCACAGTCAGGCTCCGCCTGGGCGTTCAGGCTTGCCTCATCGCCCCGCTCCTGTTGCGTATCTGCGCGCTTACCCCGTCGCCTGCGGCGCGGTATGAGCCCGATAGCAGCCAGGGCCAGGATCAGGAATCCGGGAAAGAGGGTGCTCTCCGCGTCGAAGCCTATGCCTATCTCCTTCTGCGTAAAGGGCGCTCCCAGCGAGCCATAGACCACGTTCTCCGGCGGCACGTTCAGATAATCCCCGGGAGTGGCCGAGTACAGGTCGATCTCCGAGAGCGGCCGCACGAACTCCGGGTAGGCCCCGTGGTTGTGAAAGTACGGCAGTGCGAAGGGGAGGATGAGCAGGCCGCTGATGGCCATCGCCCCCACCGCCGGCAATAGCCTGCGCCACATCTGGCGTCCCCAGCGGAAGAAGATGTAGCCCGCCATCACCGCTGCTACGGCCAGAAGCGTGAAGGCCATGAGGTACCAGCTCGTCAAGCATTGAGCCAGCAGCGCCAGCCCGAAGAAGGCCAGGTACTTTCGCTCGCCCGAGTCCATGTACTTGAAGAGATAGAGCAGGACCAGGGGGAGGAAGGGCATGAAGCTGATGTGCAGGTGCGCCATCTTGGACAGGTGATAGGGGCAGAGCGCGAAGAAGGCCCCGCCCGCGAAAGCCGCATAGCGGTTGCGCGTCAAGTATTCGATGAGCAGGAAGGCCGTAAATGCGCTGAAGACCAGCCCCAGGAAGAGAAGGATGTTATGGACGAGCACCGGGTTGGCGCCGAAGAGCCGCAGCGGTAGCGAGAGGACCCCCAGGGTGAAGAGGTGCTCGCTGAAGGCCAGGCTGGAGACGCTCGGGTAATTGATGTTCGCCTGGAACAATGAGAGCGGCGAGTGCAGGATGGCGTGGCCGTCCCAGGAGATTATCCAGGAATTGAGCAGAGTATCGATGTAGCCGCCCGCCACCCCGTTGTTCAGATGGGCGATGAGCGGCCAGGTGAACAGGGTTACGAGGATGAAGAACAGGACGAGGATCAGCAGGTTGCTCTTTTTCATGCTCAGATGATATCAACCGCCGCGCAAAAGCCGCAACGCCGCGCTTGATGAAAAAAAGGGGTCACCCTTTTTTTCATGCCTGCGCCGGCTCAGGCGATGAAGAACTTGCCCAGGCCGAACATCAGGGCCTGGGCCCCCAGCAGCACGCTGGAGAAGGCCAGGTAGGCATACTCGTAGGCCCGCTTGCGCCCGATCTCGGCAAGAAGGATGAAGGCGGGGAAGAGGGGCAGCACGTAGCGGTCCAGGCTGACCAGGGGAAAGGTCGGCGAATCGGTCATGAGTATGGCGAGGATGAAGACTATCAGCAAGAGAGAGTAGGTGGAGGAGAGGCGTTTCAGGCCATAAATGAAGAGCGCCACGAAGACCACCAGTATGAAGAGGTTCAGCGTGGTTATGGAGCGCGCCGCGTCCATGAGCGGCCTCTGCCAGATGAGCTTCAGCGCCCGGCCGATGGGCGCCCAGAACTGCAGGCTGAAGCCGTGCTGGAAAGTCTGTTCGTGGGACTTGAAGAAATAGAGCGGGTCGCCGTAGCTGGCCCACAGGTAAGCCATGTAGAAGAAGGAGCCCAGGGGCACCAGGGCTAGGGACCAGGCCTCCCATCCGATTTTCCTCCAGGACCAGCCGCGCTGGCGCATATATTCCCAGGCCAGGATGGGCAGCATAACGACGCCTATGTGGCGCGAGAGGGCGCAGAGCAGCCCCCAGATACCGGCCACCGGCCAGTTGTTCTTCCGGGCGTAGTAAAGGGAAGCCACCAGAGTGAGCATGAAGGTCGGCTCCGAGTAGTTCACCACCAGGAAGAGGGCGGCGGGAAACATCAAGACGAAGAAGATGGTCCGGAACCCCGTCTCCTCGTCGAAGTCCATCAGAAGCAACTTGTAGAGATAGACCATGAAGGCCATGACCAGGACCGTATTAGTCAGGATGGCGGCGGGCTGCACGTGCCCGAGAGTCAGGTAGGATACCAGCCTGACCAGTATGGGGAAGAGCGGGAAGAAGCCGAGGACCACGATACTGCCGCCGTAGAAGTTCACCGCGCCGGCATAGCCGTAGCGCGCGATGTTGAAGTAGTAGAAGCCGTCCCACCAGAAATGCGCGTCGATGACGCTGCGTCCGGGCGGCACCTGTCCCGTGGTGTTGACTATGGCGATGGCCAGGTAGAAGAGGACGAGTAGCCCCAGACGCCAGCTCACAAAGAACTCGAAAAGCGCGAGGTACCGGCTCTGCTTTATGCGCTGGAGTTGTTTCCCTGCCCACTCAAATCGCATGCGCAATTCTAGCATGATTCACCAAAAGGGTCAGGCACTTTTGGTGAATCATGCTGGTAGGTTGTACAATTGTATCAGGCACTTTGGGGGATTTGCTAACAAGTTATACAACATTTTCACCAAAAGTGCCTGACCCTTTTGGTGAATTTATCCGGCCCAGAAACCCTTGATGAAGAGCAGGGTGAAGAGCGCCAGCCCCAGGGTCCCGGCCACCAGGTAAACGCGTTCGAAGTTGCGGTTACGCCCCCACCTGCCCAGGACCATGAAGGCCGGGAAGGAGACCAGCACCAACCGATTCGCGCTGAGCAGCGGATGCGCGGAAGGGCTGCTGATTATTGCAGCCGCTAGGCATCCCAACGACAAGATGCCGAGCGGTAAACCGTACCATTTAAAGACCAGCACGGTGAGCACGGCGAAAAGGACCACGAAGCCGATGAGGTAAAGGGTCTCGGCGAAAGCCCCGCTGGTTATCCCTGAGGTGAAAAGGCGCCTCGGCGCCTGAAAGAGCACCGCCAGGTTGAAGCCGCGGCCCCAGCCTTCCTTCTCTGCCTTCGTGAATACCAGGAAATCGCCGAAGCGCACCTGCAGGAATATCAGGTAGGAGGCGAACCCTGCCGGTATCAGGGCCAGAGCCGCCATGCGCGGCTTGAGGCGGGAGAGCTTCCAGCCGGATTGCTGCAAGGCCTCCAGGCCCACCGCCGCGAAAACCACGAGGCCTACCGGACGCGCCAGGCAGGCCAGCGCCCCCCAGGCTCCCGCCCACACCCAGGACGAGCGCCGCGCGTGATAGAAGCTGGCGGTGGCGCAGAGCAGGAAGACTGCCTCTGAATAACCAAGGGCCAGGAAGATGGCCGTTGGAAAGACCAGCACGAAGAGGCAGGTGCGAAAGGCATCTGACTTGTGGTCCTGGCTTTCGAGGTTCACAAGCTTGAACAGGTAGATAAGAAAGCCCAGCGTACTCGCCCAATTAACCAGCAGGGCGGCCGCGTCATAGTTGCCGAATAGGGGATAGCTAAAAATCCTGATGAGACTGGGAAACAGGGGGAAAAAGGCTGTGGAGAGATAGGGCACGGGTTGGCCAAGCGCACTGGCAATGCCGGTATAGCCATACTTCGCTATGCCGATGAACCAGTCTCCATCGTAATAGAAGAAGGAGCGGAAGAATCCTCGATGAATGCCGCTCAAGTCGGTTCCCGTAGGCCGCACCAGGGTGTAAACGAAAAAGGCGAAGAGGACGATAAGTGCGAGCCAGCCGAAGAACAATATGACGACCTTGGACACCCTGTCCTCGCTCAACATTTCACCTCCACCCCGGGTTCGTTTGGTATATTCTATCTCAAAAGCACAAGCCCTTTGAGCGCCTCGCGTCTGGTTGACAGCCTGGAGAGGGCCGGATAGCATCGGTAAAAGTCGGCCCGGATGATACCCGGATGATAGGAGGACTCTTGTCCCGCACGATGACCACCCCCCAGAGGGTGGAACTGAAGAACGGAGCGGCGGAACTGGCGCTGACCCTGGCGCCCCCGGAGCCGCTTCCCGCCGGCGCCACCATTACCCTGGATATCTACGCCAAGACCTGGCACGTGCATCCCGAAGGGCACCTGGGATGGTGGCAGTTCGCGCTGGAGGGCGCCACCGGAGAACTTACCGGCCGCATCGGGCTCTTATCCGGGGACGGTTTGGAGGTCACGCTGACGGCAGCCGGGAGCGGCCCGCTCAAGCTCTTGGACCACTGGTTCAATCCCGATTTCGTCTGGGAGCCCGCAGAAGACGCGGACCTGGTCATCCGGGAGGGCGATCGTGCCATCGACCTGGACCGGCTGGAACTCGCGGTCCTGGACCCGGAGATGTTACAGCGTCACTATTCCCAGGACAAGCACCAGGACCGCTACGTCCCGGTGAACGTCTTCGGGGAGGCCTTTCACGAGAGCCGCCTCGCCAACCTGGAGCATTACTTCAAGAGATACATAAAGGACAGTGACCGGGTCCTGGACGTGGGCTCCGGCTACAGCATGTTCGTCCTGACCGCCCCGGAATGGGAATTCGATGTGACCTGCTGCGACCTGGACCACGCCGCTATGGAGAAGATGCGCGTGGAGGCCCCGCAGTTCAAGTGGGTGGAGGGCGACGCCATGAACGTGCCCTTCGCGGACGGGGAGTTCGACGCCATCTTCGCCGGCGAGGTCATAGAGCACGTCCCGGATCCCCGGGCGGCCCTGGGCGAATGGCTGCGGGTGTTGAAGCCCGGAGGAGTCCTCATCCTCACCACCCCCAACAAGGACCGTATGGTCAATCGCGTCAACAAAGAACACGCCTGGGTCAACCCCGAGCATATCAGCGAGATGTCCTACGCGGAGCTGAAGGAACTGTTCAGCGAGTTCGGCCTGAAGCTGCTCGCGCGGCGCGGCATATACCTGGAGTTCCTATTTAATTACCTGCGGAGAGGGAAGAAGGTGGACTTGCTCCCTGCCCGGTTCAACGAGCCCCGTTATAAGACCCTGCTGCGGGGAAGCATGTGGCTGGGAAGGTTGATGCCGAGTCGTGCCTTCGACCTGATCTTCGTGTTGAGAAAGCCGGGAGCTTAAGCGGAGGAAGGCACCGGGGAAGGAGCAGGATGGACAGCTTAACCTCACATGACCTGGACCATTTTTTCAAACCCGCTTCCCTTGCGGTGGTGGGCGCCACCCCCAACAAGTCCAAGGGCGGCTACTCCATCATGGCCAACATGCTGGAGCAATTCCGGGGCCCCATCTATCCGGTGAATCCGCGCTACGAGGAGATCCTGGGGGTCAAGTGTTACCCGAGCATCAGCGCCATTCCGGCGCCGGTGGAGCTGGCCATCGTGTTCGTGCCGGCTCACGCGGTACCGGCGGTGATAGAGGATGCGGTACGGGCCGGGGTCAAGGCGGCGCTGGTGGAATCCGGCGGTTTTGCGGAGACGGGCCCTGAGGGACAGCGCCTGCAGGACGAGATGATGGCCATAGCCCGGCGCGCCGGGATCCGCATCTGGGGGCCGAATTGCACCGGATTGGTGAACACCCGGGAGGTCATTTTCACGCCCTTCATGAGGCTGCCTCACGTGGAGCTGAGCCAGATACGGGGCAACGTCTCCATCATCGCGCAGAGCGGCATGCTCGCCGCCGGATACATGCTGCAGATGATATCCTCGGGCTTCTTTAAGCTGGGTAAAGCCTGTGCCATCGGCAACAAGGCGGATATCGACGAGACGGAGGTCCTGGAATACCTGGCGGGCGACGCCGACACGGAGGTGGTCATGGCTTACCTGGAGTCCATCGTGGACGGGCGCGCTTTTTTGGAGGCGGCCCGGCGCACCGTGGCCTCCAAGCCGCTAATAGTGCTGAAATCAGGCCGCACGCGAGAGGCGGCCCAGGCGGCCATGTCGCACACGGCGAGCCTGGCGGGAGCGGATGAGGTTATCGAGGGCGCGCTGCGCCAGATAGGCGCTTTCCGCGCCCGGGATTTCATGCAGATGATGCGCATCGGCAAGGCCTTCTCTCTCAACCCGCAGCCTTTCGAGACGGCCAGCCCCAACGGCGACCAGGTGGCTCTCGTCACTGTAAGCGGCGGCGGCGGCGTGGTGACCATCGACCTCATGAGCTCGCATGGCCTGTATCCGGCTAAGCTGGACCCGGCCACCATCGACAAACTGAAGCAGGTGTTTCCGCCCTGGATGCCGCCCTCCAATCCCGTGGACATCTGGCCGGCCATCGAACAGGTGGGCGTGGAGCGGGCGGTGGGCGAGAGCCTCTGCGCGGTCCTGGAGGACGACAACGTGGACGGGGCCATCCTGCTCACCTTCGCCTCGCGCGACACCGCCGGCTTCCCGGCGCAGAAACTGGGCGAAGCCTGCGGGCGACTCCACAAGCCCATCATCTCCTGGGTCTTCGGCGACGTCCGTTTCTTCGACGAGTACCGCCAGAGGATGGAGGGGCAGGGCATCCCGGTCTACGACGAGCTGGAGACCTGCGTTGAAGCCATGGCCGCCTATCTGATCTACGCCAAAGCCCGCCGCTAAATCCTTACATTGGGGACAGGACTTAAATGAAAGGATTTTAGAGCGCCAAGAGGATGCGCATGGCCTCGTCCACTTCATCCAGGGTTTCGGGGCCAATGCTTCCGAGATACTCGAGCAGGCGGTCTTTGGAGACGGTCCGGATCTGATCGGCCATGATGAAGCTGATCCGCTCGAGGCCGCTTTCCGCAGGATTGACCTCGATGTGGAAGGGATAGCCTCTCGTGGTGGTCGTGAGCGGCAGCACAATGACCAGGCCGGAAGGGCCCAGGTTAAACCTGTCATCCGAGACAATGAGAGCGGGTCTGACGCCGGCTTGTTCGTGACCTCTGGTCGGGCTGAAATCGACTCGCCACACCTCGCCACGAGTGGGGCTGGACAATCAAGGCTCCTCGAGCCCGTCCAGCAGGCTGCCATCCAGCAACGCGTGTTCCTTGATCTCTTCCTTGCGCGCGTCCTTGTCGAGGCGCCCTCGTAAGTAGGCGGCGTTGGCCCGCCGGAAGACCATCTCCCTATGATAATGGTCGATAGCCTCATCGAGGACAGCTATCAGAGGCTTGCCTTCGCTCTTCGCCAAATGGTCGAGTCTCCGCTTCGCATCAGCGCCGATGCGAACCGTTTCAGTTTTCGTCTGGGCCATCGAGCCTCACCTCCTTATGTAAGTATACAATAAAGGTTACATATATGAATACATTAATGTAGTCGTAGCGTTGACGAGACCCCCTGACCCCATGTCAACCCGGGAGGGAGATCCTCCCGTCGGGGTGCCGTACCACGCGGCCCTCCGCCTCCAGCTTCAGCAGGTGGCTCTGGATTATCTGGATGCCGGGGAAGATTCGCGCCACGGGGTTGCGGTAGATACGGCCACAGAGCTCCGCCAGGCTGATGGGTTCCGGGCCCAAGCGCGAGAGCAGCTTGCCGTCAACCCGCAGGATGTGGTCTCGCGTGTGCGTGATGGCCCGCTGCGGGTCGGTGATATTCGGACCGTGCGAGGGCAGGATGAGGGAAGCGCCGAGCGACGCGAGACGCGTAAGACCTTCAAGGTAGCCGATAGCGCCTCCTGAGGAGGGGGAATACCAGGCCACCACCTGACCGACGGCATCCCCAGTGAGCAGGAATCCCTGGTCCACCTCGAAGAAGGAACAGTGACCGGGAGCGTGGCCGGGCGTATGGACGACGAGCAAGCGAAAGCCGCCCGCCTCTAGCGTCTCGCCGGGGACGAGTTCGTCCGTAGCGACGGCGGATGACATGGGGCACAGCGCCGCGAAGTAGTCGAGGATGTTGTAGGAGTTCGGAGGGGAGCCGTCCTCCAGGACCACGTGCTCGGAGGCCAGTTGCAGATCGAAGGTCTTGTTCAGCAGCTCCGGTTCCGCGGCCAGCGGCATCTCCAGGGGATGCAGGAATACCCGGGGCGATATCTCCTCCGTGAGGAACCGCATGGCCCCTATGTGGTCGGGATGGGCGTGCGAGAGGATGACGGTATGCACGTCGGAGATGTCGAAACCCTCGACGGCAAGCGAATCCTTTAAAGCCGAGTAACGCGCCTCGGTGCCGCACCCGACATCCACGAGGATGGCGCCTTCGGCATCGTGCAGCAGAAAGACGTTGGCCGAGGCCGGCCACATATGGCTCTCTTCCCGCAGAACCCGGATACCCGGGGGAGTGTCCATCTATCGCATCCTTACTCTAGGTAGTGACCCCAATGAAAGAGGTCGAAAGATGCCAAAGAGACTGATGAAAGGCTAACAAGAGCCTTTTCCTTACATTTAGGTCCTGTCCCCAACTGTGAGGATTTAGGCGCCGAACACGCGGGCGCCGAAATCATCCTTCACCGCGGCGCGCTGCACCTTGCCCACCGGGTTGAGGGGCAGCTCCTCCGCGAAGATGACCGACTTGGGGCGCTTGAAACCCACCATCTTTCCCCGGCACCATTCGATGATCTCCTCCTCCGTGGTGCTCACGCCGGGCTTCAACTGGAGGACCGCGCGAGGGATGGAGCCGTAGAGGTCATCCGGGATGCCGATGAGGCAGGCGTGCTCGACCGCGGGATGCTGCTCCAGAATCTCCTCTACCTCCTGGGGGAAGATCTTCTCGCCGCCGGTGGAGATGACTTCCTTCTTGCGCTCGGCCACTTTCACCTCGCCGTCTTCGTCGAAGTAGCCCAGGTCGCCGCTGTAGAACCAGCCGTCCTTGATGACCTCGCTGGTCTTCTTCTCCTCCTTGTAGTAGCCGCGCATGATCCACTCGGAGTGGTAGATTATCTCGCCGATATCGCCCCGGGGCACATCCTTCCCTTCCTCGTCCACCACTCGTATCTGCAACCCGGGCAGGGACCTGCCCACGCTGCGGTCCCGCAGCTTGTCCACTTCCGAGTCCACCTTCAGCGTGGCGATGGGGGTCATCTCGGTCTGTCCGAAGGCGTCCAGCAGCAGGCCGTTGCGGAAATGATTGAGTATCTGGGCCTTCAGCTCCGCCGTGCAGACCCCCGCTCCCGTGGCCAGGAGCAAGAGGCTTCCGAAATCGTGCTTCTCCAGGCCGGGCAGTTCCAGCAACTTCTTCCACATGGTGGGCACCATCCAGATGCACGAGGGATGCTCGCGGTCGATGAGTTCGAGCACCTCCTGCGCGTCGAAGCGCGGGTTCTCGGTGAGGACCATAGGGAAGAGGCCGGACTGTATCCAGTTGGACTCCATGATCACCCCGAAGGAGGCCATGTGAAAGAGCGGCGGGACGCAGAGCCACTTGAGAGCCAGGCCGCTGCGCCCGCGCCCCCACTTCAGGAGCTTGATGGCGGGTCCGGGCGCCTTCTCCTGCATAAAACGCTGAACGGGCGGGCGGTGCAGGAGCCAGTTGGGGGCCTTGCTGCCCAGGAGCTTTCCCAGGGCCTGCCCCCCGCGCATGGGCAACTTGATGGCCGGGATGCGCACGGTGGGCAACAGGGCGACCAGGGCGGAGAGCACCCCGTTGAAGTGTTCCATATAGCTGGCGTAGGTGGTCACCACGCCCTTGGGCAATCCCGTGGTGCCGCCGGTGTAGATGAGTGAGGCGACGTCCTCCGGGCTGACCTCCACGGGCGGGTCGGCGGCGGATCCCCTCGCCAGCAGATCTTCGTAGCTGAGCATGCCCTCGGGCACCGGTCCCAGCTTAACCAGATGCTTTACGTTGGTCAGCGCCGGAAGCGCCTTCTCCACCTCTTCCATCCACAGGTCTTCGAAGAAGAACACCTTGGCGTCGGAATGATTCACCTGGAACTCTATATCCGATGCGACGAAACGGTAGTTCAGCGGGGAGGGAATGACGCCTATCTTCTGCATGGCGCAGGTCGCCTCGATGAACTCGGGGCAGTTGTGCAGCATGACGGCGCCCTTGTCGCCCTTGCGCAGGCCCAGGTCGTACAGGGCGTTGGCCAGCCGGTTGGTGCGCTCGTGAATGTCCTTCCAGGAGAGCCGCCGGTCCCCATAGACCACGGACACCCCGTTGGGATTCCGCTCCGCGTAGATCTTCAGTAAGTCCCCAAATGCGTTCATCAAAACCCCCTGATCATAAAACTAGCCCCGGGCGGCCTCGTCCTTCCAGTAGATCTTCTCCAGCTCTCGCTTGACTATCTTGCCGTCGATGTGGCGGGGCAACTCGTCGAAGAAATCTATCTTGGCTGGTATCTTGTAGCCCTTGAGGCCTTCGCCCTTGAGGAACTCGATGATCTCCTCGCTGGTCGCCTGTTGCTCCTCGTGCAGGAGCACGCAGGCGATGGGCACCTCGCCCAGGTCGGGGTGGGGCAGGCGCACTACGGCACAGTCGAAGACCGCGGGGTGACGCAGGATGACCGTCTCTATCTCTGCCGGATAGAGGTTAACGCCCCCGCTGATGATCATCTCCTTCTCGCGCCCGGTTAGGAAGAAGAACCCATCCTCGTCCACGTAGCCCAGCAGCCCGTCGTCGAACCATTCCTCGCCGTCGATCATCACGATGGACTCGTGCAGTTTATGCTCGGACCCCGGGTAGCGCAGAGACACGGTAGTGGCCGTGCGGCTCATGGCCTTGCCGACCTCATGCGGCTTGGCCCAGCGCCCTTCCTCGTGCCTGATGCGCAGATCACCCGCGCGTGCTTTACCCACGCTCTCTATGCGTTTGGGGTTGTCCATGTAGTCCTCGGGCAGCAGTATCGTGATGACGGCGGTCTCCGCGCTCCCGTAGTATTCGTTGAAGACCGGGCGCGTCGCTCCCTGCCGCATGAAGAGCTTGTTGATGTCGCGCTTCACCTCGGGCGGGCAGGGGGCGGCGGCGCAGATGAGGGAGTGCATGGAGGAGAGGTCGTACTTGCTCTTGACTTCCTCGGGCAGGGCCAGTACCCGCTGGAGGATGGTGGGCGCTACGAAGGTCCAGGAGATGCGCTCATCCTGGATCAGCCGCAGGAACTCTTCGGCGTCGAACTTCTTCATGATGACGGCGGTCGCTCCCATGAGCATGAAGGGCGCCCAGGCTACGATGGTTCCCGCATGGTACAGAGGCGTCACGATGAGCGTGTGGATGTTCTTATCCACGGGGTCGAATATCTCCGTCCCGCCGTAATAGTAGAGGAAGCTGAAGGCCTTCAGGTTGTACTGCATGAAGCTTTTCAGATCTATACGCGGCGGCTCCGCCAGGTCCGAGAGCATGTAGCCTACGCTGTCGAAGAAGTTGGAACTCTTGGGGATGCCTGTGGTGCCGGCGGTATAAGGGTTGAGAGCCACGATGAAGTTGACGTCCGGCCGCGTGTAGGGATGCGAGCGGATGATCTCCTCGTAGGCGAGGATGCCTTCGGGCGGAGCGCTCCTGCCCGCCATCACCAGGTACTCGGTGTCCTCCAGGCCGTCTTTGATCTCCATGATGGCGTCCAGGCACTCGGCATCGAAGACCAGTATCTTCGGCTTTCTCAGGTTGATGGTCTTCTGCAGTTCCTCGCCCGAGAGGTGGAAGTTCACGAAGGGCATGGGGGCCCCGATGAGCGAACACGCCCAGAATACCTCCAGGAATTCCGAACTGTTCATCAGCATGGCCGCCACGGCTTCACGGGGCTTCACCCCCATGGCCTGGAAGGCGTTGGCCAACCTGTAAACGCGCTCCTTCATCTCGGAGAAGGTGTACCTTTTATCGCCATCGACCATGGCCTCACGGTCGGGGAAGGTCTCCCACATGCCCACCATCAAGTTGGGGATCACCCTGCCCACCTTGAACTTGGCGAGGTGTTTGAGGTTGGGAGGGAGGCCGTCGCCCCCCATGATGGTCTTACCCAGTATCTTGGCGGTGTTCCTCGGCCCGCCCCACTGCTTGTAGAGCGACTTCCCGAATCCCCTGGTCTCCTCCATACGGAGGAGTGAAGGAAGCGCCTTGACCACGCCCGAAAGGCTCTTTTCCGGCCCTTTCATGCCCTGCTCCTTTCAACTGAGAAGTTGACCCCTGTGTAGATGCGAGCGGCGACCGTGTTGCGGATAAGCTGGGATGTTGGGAGCTGTGAAGTCTGCTGAATCCCTGACAGAAGCATCATATGGCAATACGAGCCAGACCGTCAACTCACACCATCCGCTGCGAAACCGAAAGGGGTGAAAAAAAGGTCAGACCTTTTTTTCACCCCCCGTGCCCGGACGGCGTTCTTTTCTTAGGGCGCGTACCCCAGGGTGTCGTGCCCGCCGGTCAGGCCGTTGTAGTTGAAGTACATGGCCCGCTCCACGATTATCGGCACGTTCGAGCTGACGATGCTCGAGAAGGCGGACGAGATCAGCTCCGGAATCAGGTCCACCTGGACGGTGGAGCGGGAGTTCGCGGCCACGGCATACGTCTTCGTGACCACCTGCCCGCCGCTCTCCAGGTATTGGATACTCACCGATGCAGGGGTCTTCCCCGGGTTCTGGATCAGTATGTAGGTGTCAA
>JAHEXQ010000129.1 GCA_023252035.1 Actinomycetes bacterium | reverse complement strand
GAGCCCGCAAAACCCCCTTAGCGTCCGTGCGGCGTCCGGTGAAGAGGCCTGAACCTGGCCCAGGCTCCCGCACGCAACGCGGGAACCCGTCGCCCCGAGGTTAAGGGAGAGACCCGAGTGGGGAGGGCCGGAGTACCGATGCGGGGCAGGGGGGCGGAGCAAGGCCGCTCAAGCAGCCGGACGGTAAGAGCCTAGGAGTCGAGAGAGGCTCAGGTACGGTTCTGTGAGAGGTGGGGCTGAGATTCCCCGCCCCGCTCGACCCCCTTGCTCAGTTTCAGCGTCGATCAACGTAACAAGGAGGTCAGAACCCGCGTTGCATGATAGCGTCCTTCCCAGCATCGTAAACGAACGCAACTGTTGGGATCGGACTCTCTTGATGCATTCCGGCGTCGATCAACGCAACAAAGGGGGTAGAGCTTTTACCTGCGGTTTTGTTGACAGGCAGAGGGGCATCCACTATCATTATTGCTTGTTGTGCAGCTTTCCGTGGAGACGAGGACACTTAGATATGGGAACATATACGCCAAAAGAGAAGGAGATCGCGAAGCTATGGTACGTAGTGGACGCCGAGGGCCAGGTGCTGGGGCGTATGGCCGTGGAGGTCGCCAGGATACTCAAGGGCAAGCACAAGCCGCAGTACGCTACGCACATGGATGTGGGCGATTACGTGATAATCATAAACGCCGGCAAAGTCCGGCTTACGGGGAACAAGTTGGACAAGAAAATCTACTACCGGCACTCGGGGTATCCGGGGGGCCTGAAGGAGACACCCTATAGGGCCCTTATGGAGAAGAGGCCGGAGTTCGTGGTGCGCAAGGCCGTGCGGGGTATGCTGCCGCACAACCGTCTGGGGAGGGCCATGCTCACAAAGTTGAAGGTCTATGCGGGCCCCGAACACCCGCATGCCGCGCAGAAGCCGCAGGAACTCAAGATATAGAAGACATTGAGGCAGGAGAGTGAGGATTTGCCCGACCTTTTGGGATACGGAACCGGGAGAAGGAAGACCTCGGTAGCCAGGGTCAGGATATACCCTGGCCAGGGTGATTTTGAGATCAACGGACGCAGCCTCAAAGAGTACTTCCCGCTGGAGACCCTACGGATCCAGGTCATACATCCGCTGGAGCTGACGGGGAGCGCGGAGCGCTACCGCGTCGTAGCGAAACTCGAGGGCGGCGGCATCGCCGGGCAAGCAGGCGCGCTGCAACACGGCATCGCCCGGGCATTGCTCGACGCCGACGACACGCTGAGGACGGAGCTGAAGCGGGCGGGCCTGCTGCGCCGGGATCCCCGGATGAAAGAGCGCAAGAAGTACGGCCTCAAGAAAGCCCGCAAGCGGCCGCAGTTCTCGAAGAGATAACAGGCTTCTGCCTGCCTTTCCTCGAATATTTCTAGGAAGCGGTACTCAGAGGGCATTTATTTGTCCTTTTCGGGGATGCTCACCTTGAAGCGGTTTTGAAGGCGGTGCTATATTCGAAGGGTCCTCAAGCGAGGATGGCGGGTACACGCCCCCGGCTGGAAGCCAGAAACGAGTCTGTATGTCACCAGAAGGGAACCGTAGAAAGCTTTTCGGGACCGATGGGATAAGGGGAATCGCCAACCAGGACCTCACGCCCGAGCTGGCGATGAAGGCAGGAAAGGCCGTGGTCCAAGCTCTGCGCGATGCTGGTCAGCCCTTCATCATCGTGGGCAGGGATACCCGTCTCTCCGGGGATATGCTCGCATCGGCGCTGACCGCGGGTATATGTTCGGCGGGCGGCCTGGCGGCTGATGTGGGCGTGTTGCCCACGCCGGCCATAGCCTATCTGGCCCAGGAACTCTCGGCCAGCGCCGGCATCGTCGTCTCCGCGTCGCATAACCCCATGGACTACAACGGCATAAAGGTCTTCCTTGCCGATGGTTTTAAGCTCCCCGACGAACTGGAACTGCGTGTCGAGGAACTCATCGAGAGCAGTGATGAATTGCCGCGGCCGGAGGGCTCCAGCGTGGGCAGGGTGATTCCGGTGGAGAAAACGGGGGAGCTCTACCTCGAGCACCTGCGATCCATCTGCGGCCACGATCTTTCCGGCATGCGCGTGGTGCTGGACTGCGCCAACGGCGCCGCTTTCAGAGCGGCGCCGGAGCTTTACCACTCGATGGGAGCCGAGGTTTCCAGCTTCTACGACCAGCCTGACGGCTCCAACATCAACCTGCACTGCGGCTCCACCCGGGCCGAGGTGCTGTCGGAACTGGTGCGCAGCCAGGGCGGTGACGTGGGCCTGGCCTTCGACGGAGACGCCGACCGCGTCATATTCGCGGACGGGCAGGGCAACATCGTCGACGGCGACTATGTCCTGGCCATCTGCGCCTCCCACATGAAGAACGCGGGCAGGTTGGCGTGCAATACGGTGGTGACCACGGTCATGACCAACCTCGGTTTCAGGCAGGCTATGGAGCGGTCGGGCATCGAGGTTATCCAGACGAAGGTGGGCGACCGCTATGTGCTGGAGGAGATGCTGGCATCCGGCCTGAACCTGGGCGGCGAGCAGTCCGGCCACGTCATCTTCCTGGACCACTCCACCACGGGGGACGGGCTCATCACCGGCCTGAAGGTCCTGGAGGTCATGGCGGAGACTGGCAAGTCGCTGGGCGAGCTCGCCATGGTGATGCAGCGGCTGCCCCAGGTGCTCTTGAACGTCGAAGTGGAAGAGCCGGAGCGCTTGATGGGCGCGAACCGGGTCTGGGAGGAAGTGCGCCGCCTCGAGGAGACGCTCAACGGCACGGGCCGCATCCTCCTGCGGCCTTCGGGTACCGAGCCACTGGTGCGGGTGATGGTCGAGCACGCCAGCGAGGAGGACGCGGCTGAGCTGGCCGAGTACTTGGCCGCGGCGGTTAGAGCCGAGATGGGATGGGGGACCCGATAGAGTGTGCGGCATCATAGGCTACGTGGGGCCCCGGGAGGCTGTAGGGGTTCTCCTGGAAGGCCTGCGCCGCCTGGAATATCGCGGCTACGATTCGGCCGGCGTCGCCCTGTATGACGGCTCCGGCATCCGTACGCTCAAGACTGAGGGCAACCTCGACCATCTAGAGAAGGCGCTTGCGCGCTTCTCCGCCCGGGGGAACATAGGTATCGGCCACACCAGGTGGGCTACGCACGGGCGGCCCTCGGAGAGAAACGCCCATCCCCATCTGGACTGCAAGGAAGAGATAGCGGTGGTGCATAACGGCATCATCGAGAATTTCCGTGAGCTGAAGGGCGGTCTTCTGGCTCGCGGCCACATATTCAGGTCCGAAACCGACTCCGAGGTGCTGGCGCACCTGATAGAGGAGAATCTCCATGGCGACCTATTCGCCGCGGTGCAGGCATCGCTGCGCCAGGTGAAGGGCGCCTTCGCCCTGGTTTGTTTCTCCGCCCAGGAACCGGGGATCATGGTGGGAGCCCGCATGGAGAGCCCCCTGGTTCTCGGTGTGGGGGAGGGAGAGATGTTCCTGGGGTCGGCGGTTCCCGCCTTCCTCAAGTCAACCAGCCGGGCGGTATTCCTGGAGAACGGGGACGTGGTCCGGGTAGCGCAGGAAGGCTACCTCATAAAGACGCTCGAGGGCGAGGACGTCCAGAGGGAAGAGGTGGAGTTGCCCCTCGATATCGATGCGGCGGAAAAGGGCGGCTACCCGGACTTCATGCTGAAGGAGATCTTAGAGCAGCCCGTGGCATGGGGCGATACGCTGCGGGGAGCGCGCGACGCTGCCGGCGCGCTGGTTCTGCCCGACTTCAACATCCCGGAGGAAGAGCTGCGGGGTGTGCGAAGAGTGAGCTTCGTGGCCTGCGGCACTGCCTATCACGCCGGTCTAATCGGCCGTTACATCTTGGAGAGCTGGATGCGCCTGCCGGCGGAGATAGATATAGCCTCGGAGTTCCGCTACCGGGAGCCCAAGCTGGGGCCCGAGACCCTGGTCGTGGCCATCAGCCAGTCGGGAGAGACCGCCGATACGCTGGCGGCGGTACGGGGCGCTCGCGCGGCAGGGGCCCGTGTCGTCTGCATTGTGAACACTGTAGGCAGCCTCATGACCCGGGAGAGCGATGGCGTCATCTACACGCACGCCGGCCCCGAGATAGGCGTGGCGGCCACCAAGACCTTCCTGGCGCAGATCGCCGGGGTCTATTTGCTCGGCCTATACCTGGGCCAGGTCTGCGGAGGGCTGGACGGCGCCTTCGTGCGCAAAACGCTGAATACGCTTGAGGCCATTCCGGCCTTGCTGGAGGAGGTCCTGCACGATACCGCCTGCATAGAGGAATGCGCAAAGCGCTACTACCAGAGCGAGGATTTCCTCTTCCTGGGCCGCAATATCAACTATCCCGTCGCCATGGAGGGGGCCTTGAAGTTGAAGGAGATATCCTACGTGCACGCCGAGGGCTATCCGGCCGGGGAGATGAAGCACGGACCCATCGCCCTCCTGCACCCGGGATTTCCCGTCCTGGTGCTGGCACCCCGGGACCGGGTCTATGACAAGATGCTCAGTAATCTGCAGGAGATCAAGGCGCGCGGAGCCCCGGCGCTGGCCGTGGCGACCCGGGGAGACGAGGAGATAGCCGAAGTGGCGGACCAGGTCCTCTACGTGCCCGAGACGGAGGCGGCATTCTACCCGGTGGTCATCTCGCCAGTGCTGCAGCTCTTCGCCTATTACATCGCCAAACTGCGGGGTTGCAACGTCGATCAGCCGAGGAACCTGGCGAAAACCGTCACCGTCGAATAGCTAAGTGTCCCTTCCCATAAATACGGTGACGCACCGGGAGCGCCTAGGCGCCGCGCCGGCAAGGCGCGCGACCGAAGTCGTACTCTTAGTACGTCGAGGGAGTGGAACACAGCCGGCGTGGATGGATTGGCGTTCGAATGCCAGCGTATTTATGGGAAGGGACACTAAGTTGACGAAAGGGTCTGACCTTTTTGTAAACCGGGGTAGTCGCCGTAGAGCAGATGTGCGAAAAAGGTGATCAGGCCCTTCTTTCCACTGAAAACTCTACGCTCGACGACCTGCTCAATACGCTGCTGCGCAAGCTCGTCAGCGGCGAGATGTAGGTGAAGCATGCTGGGCGGCTTCGTAAGGAGCGAGGGATGTGACCGATTGGGGAGCAGGAATTGAGGATGCTCTCAAGGATTTCGTCGCCGTAGCCGGCCTTGCTGGCGCCTCGCTATTCTGGGGAGGCTCCGAGACCGGGTACTTAGAAGCTCCGCGCAAGCCCTCGTCGAGTCTACCGCAAGGTAAAATGGCTATCTATGGCTTCTGGTATGGCGGAGAATGGTTGAAGATCGGAATGGCTGGTCCTAAATCAAACGCTCTATATGCCGGCCAGCACTATAACCCAAAAAGTGCTCAAAGCACACTGGCCGCTCCGATTGCTAATGACCTCCGTATGCCGGGAAGTCCAGATTTCAGTTCAAATGCTGTGGGAGTTCGGATCAAATGCAAGACAAACCGTGTGAACATCCTTCCTGATGCGAAGCAGGGTATGTTTCCGCTTAGTCTGCTTGAAGCGTCCTGCACCTTCGTTTTAGGCCGCGCTATGAAAAAGGAGGCGCTCGCTGCGCTATTTGTGGCTATCCTCCCCAAATCAGGCTAGGGTAGGGAGCACCCTCGCTCAGCTCAGGGATGGCGAGATCGACGGTGAGCAATCCGGTGTCCCAGGGTCTTGTCCGGTATCCGTTTCTCGAGTCGCTCGCGCAGGGATTCCAGAAGGCTCATGGTGAAATGTCTTGCGCTTTGGCGGTGCGGAGGAGAGTCGTACCCTTTTGCCACACTGGGTTTGGAAGGCGGCCGACCGGGAAGGATTACCTATCTGTGGCCCGAAGTCTTATCAAAGAACGGCCTGGAGGAAATTTGTCTATTCTCGGCATTGGCATTGACGCCGTTGATATCCATCGCATAGAGCGGGCCATCCACAGGCACGAGCGTTTCGCTACGGTCCTTTTCACTGACTGCGAACGCGAGTTTTGCGACCGGCAGGCCCGCCCGGCGAAACACTACGCCGCTCGCTTCGCCGCCAAAGAAGCTGCTTTCAAAACCCTCAATATGAAGCGCATCCACTGGAAGGATTTCGAGACGCTAGCCGGAGAAACCGGGCCCTTGCTCTTGCTACACGGCAGGGCGCGTGAGACCGCCTGTGAACTGGGAGTGGAGGATATCATCCTGAGCCTGACGCATACCGGGAACCTGGCTGTAGCGGTGGCCATAGCCCTGGGAGACGGGGGCGGAGGCGGCGCTTCGCACGGTGAAGGAGGTACCTGAGCTGCGCGTCATCTATCCCCATGAGATGCAGGCCTTGGACGGGGCGGCAGCCAAGTCGGGCAGCCATCCGCTGGACCTCATGGAGAGAGCGGGGCGGGGATTGGCCTTGGCGGCCCGGAACATGCTGGGAGTGCCCGAGGGCCGCAAGATAGTGGTGGTCGCGGGCAAGGGCAAGAACGGAGGCGACGGCCTGGTAGCGGCCCGGTACCTGGCTGAATGGGGAGCGCAGGTGCGCGTCATCATGCTGACCGGCGCCTCCGAATTACACCCCGATGCCTTGGCGAATCACGCTAGACTTGACCCGCGCATGCTCCAGGAGTGGCCGGCGGAGGGCCCGGAGCCCGCTGCCCTGAGAAAGGCCGATCTTATCGTAGATTGCATCTTCGGCATCGGGTTCCGGGGCATGGCCGGGGGCCTCTACGCCGCGGCGATAGAGGCGGTCAATGATTCGGCGGCGCCAGTGCTGGCCGCCGACATCCCCTCGGGGGTGGACGGTGCGGACGGCTCTCTGCGCGGACCTGCGGTGCGCGCCGCAAGGACGGTAACCTTCGCGCTGCCCAAGACAGGCCTCTACCTCTATCCCGGGGCCGAAATGGTGGCGGAGTTGGAGGTACGCGACATAGGCATTCCGGCGCTGCTGCTGTCGGATGTCGCCGCGAGCGATATCGCGACCATCGACGAGGATCAAGTCGGCGCCCTGCTGCCGGCGCGAGCTGCCGATGCCCACAAGGGCACCAGCGGCCGCGTGCTGGTGCTCGCCGGCTCGGTGGGCATGACCGGCGCCGCCGCTCTGTCGTCGCTGGCGGCACTGCGTGCGGGAGCGGGGGTGGCCAGCCTGGGTGTGCCGGCCAGTCTCAACCCGATACTGGAGACGAAACTGACGGAGGTCATGACCCTGCCGCTGCCCGAGACGGCGGAGCAGGCCTTCTCGGCGGAGGCCGCAGTTCTAGCGTTGCGTGCGGCGGAGAGAGCTGACGCCGTGGCGCTGGGGCCGGGCATAGGTACCGGGGGCGAGACCCGGGAATTGGTGATGAGGCTTCTGCTAGAGGTGGTGCGACCGCTGGTGCTGGATGCCGACGGCCTGAACTGCGCAGCGGCGGACCCGCAGGTCCTGGCGGAGCGAACGGCACCCTTGGTCCTCACGCCGCATCCGGCAGAGTTG
>JAHEXQ010000128.1:1705-7454 GCA_023252035.1 Actinomycetes bacterium | reverse complement strand
GTCATTGCCTGGGGCGTGAGAATGACCATGACGGCATCCACCCCGGGGTCGTTCGCCACCGTTTGGACAGCCAGCCGATAGCGCTCCGGGCGGGCATCCCCCAGCACATCCACTGGGTTATAGATGTTAGAGGGGGCGGGCAGGTTGGCCCGCAGGTAATCGGTGGTAGCCTTCACCAAGCCGGTGAGTTGCATGCCGGCCTGCTCCAGGGCGTCTGCGGCGATGATTCCAGGGCCCCCGGCGTTGGTGACGATAGCCACGCCATGGCCACGGGGAATGGGCTGGCTGGCCGCGACCCGCGATATCTGGAAGAGGTCCTCCACGCTCCGGGCATGGACAACGCCTGCCTTCAGGAAAGCGCATTCGTAGGCCTTTTCGGAGCCGGCCAGAGTCCCGGTATGGGAGGAGACCGCCTTGATGCCCGCCTGCGTGACGCCGGCCTTGAAGATGACCACGGGCTTGTGTCTGGATACCGACCGGGCGACTTCCAGGAATCCACTGCCGTCGTCTATGCCCTCGAGGTAAGCGCTGATAACCCGGCTGTTATCGTCCGTGGCCAGGGCCTGCAGCATAACGATCTCATCGATATCAGCCTTGTTCCCCATGCTCACAAATTTGGAGAAACCCAGCCCGACGGATAGCGCCCAGTCGAGGACAGAGGTACAGAGGGCGCCCGATTGCGACAGGAAAGCGATCTGACCCGGCAGTGGATCGGCGTTGGCGAAGGTCACGTTATAAGGCGTCTCCGTATTCGCCAGCCCCAGGCAGTTCGGCCCGAGAACCCGGATTCCTGTCTCCGCGGCTATCTCCTTCAACTGCTTCTCCAGTTTGTAACCCTCAGGCCCTGCCTCCTTGAAGCCGGCAGATATGATCACGGCGTACTTCACGCCTGACTCCGCGCTATCCCTCAGGACCTCGGGCACGGCCTGGGCGGGAACGATAATCACCACCATTTCAGGTGGCCGGGGGATCGCCCGCACGTTGGGATAGGCCTGGCGGCCCCGGATCTTATCGGCCTTGGGATTCACGGGGTATATATCGCCGGGGAAGCCCGAGCGTAGCAGGTTGTCCAGCACGACTCTGCCGACCTTCCCAGGGGTATGCGATGCTCCGATGATCGCTATGGACTTTGGTTTGAACAGCTCGTCAAGCAACAGGGCTCCTTGCAGATCTTGAGAACATCGTTTGTAAATCTTATTCCCTCCACTGCCGTAAGAAAACAGTTCAGGCTCGATCCGCGCGCTGCGATAACCGTCTCTAACATGGACAATTGCGATTTACCAAATTTGGGGTATGTTCAGAAACAACGTCATTTCCATCCTCTGCTGGTGGCACTGCCCTGGCATCCCTGACCCCAAAATTCAGTAGAGGGTGGCCCGGCGGAGCCGTATATATTGTTCCCGGCTTCCGGGCCCATAAAACCCTCTTCGTCTCAGATGATTGCTCTGCTTGAGGGTGCCGGAAGAGCCTATTGGATTCTTTTGACCGGCTCGCCTAACTGTCATATAATTAGGCTTTGTGTGAACATCTAGGGCGGAGTAAATTAGGCTTTGTATGAACATCTAGGGCGGAGTCAAGGTGATAAACATGGAAGAGACTGAGTTCCACAGGGAAGAGCACGCAGACGATATAGTGCTGACGAAGAACGGCTATCAAAAGTTGCAGGAGGAGCTTGACTACCTCAAGAATACCCGGCGCTGGGAAGTGGCCAAGCGGCTGGAACACGCCCGGGCGTTCGGCGATGTAACCGAGAATTCGGAATACGAAGATGCCAAGCTGGAGCAGGCGTTTGTCGCTGGGCGCATCCTTGACATTGAGCGGACGCTGGATAACGCCCGCATCATCCGGGAAGAGGAACTGGATGCGACCTCGGTAGCCCTTGGCTCCAAGGTGGTTCTTAAAGACATGGACCGGAAGGAAGAGCTGGTTTTCCGCCTAGTGAGCTCGCCCGAGGCCCGGGGTAACCGGGAATGCATATCCGATCAGTCGCCCGTGGGCAAGGCCATCGTGGGGCGCCGCGTGGGCGAGGCGGTGGAAGTGTCCGTACCCTCCGGCGAGGTCATCAAGTACAAGATATTGAAGATAGAGAAGTAGCCGCGTGGAACCGACGGACGAAACCTGCCGGCAGGAAGAACTCGCGGAGGTAATGCGCCGCCGGCTGGAGAAGCTGGAGCAGCTTCGCAGAAGCGAAGAGCCTTTCAAATTCCGTTTCAGCCCTCGTGATCCCATCAACTCCCTGCAAGAGAAGTACGCTGAGCTGCCCGCCGGCGAAGAGACGGAGGACGTCACCCGGGTGGCCGGCCGCATCATGGGCCTGCGCCGGCACGGCAAAGCCACTTTCTGCGATCTGGTGGATTTCGGCGACAAGATACAGCTCCTGGCCTCCGTGGACGGCCTGGGCGAAGAGAGGTACCAGTCCTTTGGAATGCTGGACGTGGGGGACTGGCTGGGCGTCGAGGGAACCATCTTCCGTTCCAAGCGAGGCGAACTGACCGTGCGCATCTCCTCCTACGAACTGCTGTCCAAGTCCCTGCGCCCGCTCCCAGAGAAATGGCACGGCCTCCGCGATGTGGAGACGCGCTACCGGCAGCGCTATGTCGATCTCCTCGTCAATCCGGAGGTGCGGGATGCCCTTATAACGCGCACGCGCACCATCAAAGCCTTGAGGAGATTCCTGGACGAAAGGGGTTTCATCGAGGTGGAGACGCCCATGCTGCAGCCCATCCCCGGTGGGGCCACCGCCCGGCCTTTCGTCACCTATCACAACGCGCTGGATATGCAGCTTTACCTGCGTGTGGCGCCCGAGCTCTACCTGAAGAGGCTGATCGTGGGCGGTCTGGAGAAGGTCTATGAGATCAACCGCAGCTTCCGCAACGAAGGCATCTCCATTAAACACAACCCGGAGTTCACCATGCTGGAGTTCTACTGGGCCTTCGTGGATTATATGGATCTGGCCGGCTTCCTCGAAGAGATGCTGGCTACCGTCGTGCGCGAGGTGAACGGGGCTATGCGCCTGGAGTACCAGGGAAGGCCGCTGGAGATGAGCCCACCCTGGCGCCGGGTGACCATGCTGGATGCCGTCGCCGCGGCTACGGGACAGGAGATCTCCTTTGAAAGAAGCCTGGACGACCTGCGCGAACTGGCGCGCGGCTACGAGGTGCCTTCAGAAGCGGCTTGGGGAAAGGGCAAGATAATCACCGAGTTGTTCGAGAAGACGGTGGAGCCGACGCTCTTCGAACCAACCTTGGTGATGGATTACCCCAAGGAGGTTTCACCGCTCGCCAGGATCCACCGCTCCAATCCTGAACTGACGGAGAGATTCGAACTTATCGTCGCGAACCGCGAATTGGCCAACGCCTTCTCCGAATTGATCGACCCCATCGACCAGCGGGAGCGCTTCAATAAGCAGGCCGAGTTGCGCCGACAGGGGGATGAGGAAGCCCAGTTTGTGGACAGGGACTTCCTCAGAGCGCTGGAGATAGGTATGCCCCCTACCGGCGGACTCGGCCTGGGTGTGGACCGCCTGGTGATGCTCCTGACCGATGCGCCATCCATCCGGGATGTGATTCTCTTCCCGCACCTGCGACCGGAGTAGGTCGGAACAACCTCCGGCGAGAGCGCAATCGCACGCCCGCCCTTCAGGGCATTTTCCTCTAAAGGATTTTGTGAAACCCGTATAGAAAAAGGGTGCGTTCGCGGTCCCCTAGGCGTTAATATAAGTGTCCAATCTATGGAGGGTTGTCCCATGTTCTGCGATGAATGCCACAAGAAAATAGCCAGCGTTTTCATCACCCAGATGGAGAACGACAATGTGGTGAAGAAGAGGCTCTGCGAGGACTGCGCGCGCCAGTTGATGATGCCGGGCGGTGCCTTCGAGTTCCTGGCGATGATACCGCAGATCGTTTCGGGTCCTCTGGAGCTGGGACTGGATAGCCTGGAGATCGAGGATTTGAGGAACGAGATTCTGGCCTGCAGCCGCTGCGGTACAACCCTCAGCGATCTGAAAGAGACCGGAAGGATGGGGTGTCCGGAGTGCTACGAGGCCTTCGCCGAGCCGCTGGGCGGCATGTTCCGGGAACTCCAGTACGGTGACCTACATGTGGGCAAGGTCCCCAACCGATGTTCCGATTCGGTACAGATGCGCCGCAGGCTCGCGGACTTGAGAAACCGCCTGCGCGAGCTGGTGGAGCGCGAGGACTTCGAGGTCGCCGCGGAAGTGCGGGACGAGATCAAATCCCTGGAGACGCAGCTTGCCGGGGCCGAGGGGGACGGCCACTATGGCCAGGGCCAGCCGTAAACAGAGCATACCGGTCTGGGCCGCCGAGGCGGGTCCTCACGCTGAATTCGTCGTCTCCACACGTGTGAGGTTGGCGCGCAATTTCGAGGGATATCCCTTTGCCCACCTGCTCAGCGATGAGCAGCGGGACCAGATATGGAAGCGCCTCCTGGAGTCCCTGGGGCAGAGCGAGGACTTCTCGACCTGTCAGTTCTCGCCGCTGGCCAAGCTGCCGCGCCGGGAACGGCTGAAGCTCGTCGAAGAACACATGCTCAGCCCGCACATGGAACGGCCGGCGCCGGGTGCGGGAATGATTCTCTCCCCGGAGAAGGACTTGGCCATCATGATCAACGAAGAGGACCACCTGCGCATTCAGATAATCCTTCCCGGCCTGCAACTGGAGCGGGGCTGGGAGAGGGCCGAGGCTCTTGATTGCCGGCTGGAGGAGGTGGCGGCGTTCGCCTTTCACAACGATCTGGGCTACCTGACCGCCTGTCCCACCAACCTGGGCACGGGAATGCGCGCCTCGGTGATGTTGCACCTGCCGGGCCTCATTCTGAACGGACAGATGGGCAACCTCATTGGAGTGCTCTACGGAAACGACGTGATGGTGCGGGGTTTCTACGGTGAAGGCACACGCGTGCATGGAAATATTTTCCAGCTTTCCAATCAGAAGACCCTGGGCCGGTCGGAAAGCGCGATCCTGGATGAGCTCCACAAGGTGACGCTGCAGGTGATTGAGAAGGAGCGCACAGCCCGCAAGGTCCTGATGGCGGAAAATCGCGTCTCGCTGGAGAACGATGTCAGGCGCTCCCTGGGGATAATCCTCTATGCGAGCGCTGTATCCTTCGAGGAGGCTCTGGAGTTGTTATCCATGGTCAGGTTGGGCAGCGAGGTGGGCATCCTGGGGGCTGAGGTGCGGGATTTCAACCTGGCGTTGACCGCGTTGGGAGACGCGCACCTGCAGAGGGTTGCGCGAGGTGAGACACCGGAAGGGGAGATCGACCGGCGCAGGGCGGACTTGCTCCGCACCTTCGTAGAGGAACGTTAGGCCGGGGCGTTTCGAACTCGGAATGTCGGGCTGACCCGGGAAAAGCGAACATGTTCGGGGCCAGGTAGCTTTTTGTTCGCTTCGCCCTCTGGGGGTTATATGATTTGGAACATGACAGCCGTCTTTGAAAGTTTAAATCATGTTATGTTAGGTTAAGGCCGAAAGGTAATAAAGAAGTAGTAGGGTAAGAACCTTAAAAGTATCGGAGGTTGTTTTAGTGTTCCAGAGGTTTTCGGACCGGGCGCGGCGCGTGGTGGTTCTGGCGCAGGAAGAAGCCCGGATGTTGAATCATAATTATATAGGCACCGAGCATCTGCTTCTCGGACTTATGCGAGAGGGCGAGGGAATCGCGGCAAAGGCGCTGGAGTCCCTGGGCATCAGCCCGGAAGCCGTGCGCGACCAGGTGGTCGAGATCATCGGAA
>JAHEXQ010000128.1:0-1695 GCA_023252035.1 Actinomycetes bacterium | reverse complement strand
CGGGCACATCCCCTTCACGCCCCGGGCAAAAAAGGTGCTGGAGCTTTCGCTGCGGGAAGCCCTGCAGTTGGGCCACAACTATATCGGAACCGAGCACATCCTGCTGGGTCTCATCCGCGAGGGTGAGGGAGTGGCGGCGCAGGTGCTGGCGAAACTGGGAGCGGACCTCGACCGGGTGCGGAGCCAGGTCGTGCAACTGCTCACGGGAATGGAGTCCTCCTCCAAGGAGCCCGGTGCCGAGGCCTCAGGGCAGCCGGGGAGCCTGGTGCTCGACCAGTTCGGCCGCAACCTGACTCAACTAGCGGCCCAGAACAAGCTCGACCCCGTGATCGGTCGCGAGAAAGAGATAGAGCGCGTCATGCAGGTCCTCTCGCGGCGCACCAAGAACAACCCGGTGCTCATCGGGGAGCCTGGGGTGGGCAAGACGGCCGTGGCGGAGGGCCTGGCCCAAGCCATCGTGGCCAACACGGTCCCGGAAACGCTGAAGGGCAAGCAATTGTACACCCTGGACCTGGGAGCGTTGGTGGCGGGCAGCCGCTACCGCGGCGACTTCGAGGAGCGCCTGAAGAAGGTCGTCAAGGAGATCCGCAGCCGCGGAGATATCATCCTCTTCATCGACGAGCTGCACAATCTGGTGGGAGCGGGTGCCGCGGAGGGCGCCATCGACGCGGCCTCCATCCTGAAGCCGGCGCTGGCGCGCGGGGAGCTTCAGACCATCGGCGCCACCACCATCGACGAATACCGCAAGCACCTGGAGAAGGACGCCGCCCTGGAACGCCGGTTCCAGCCCATCATGGTGGAGGAGCCGACGGTGGTACATACTATCGACATCCTCAAGGGGCTGCGGGATCGCTACGAGGCGCATCACCGGGTGAGCATCACCGACACGGCCCTGGTGGCCGCGGCCAATCTGGCCTCGCGCTATATCTCAGACCGGTTCCTGCCGGACAAGGCCATCGACCTTATCGACGAGGCGGCGTCCCGCCTGCGCATACGGGCGATGACCGCGCCGCCGGACTTCCGGGATATGGAGGAGAGGCTCCAGAAGGTGCGGCAGGAGAAGCAGGAAGCCATCGCCAATCAGGAATTCGAGAACGCGGCCTCCCTGCGAGATAAGGAACACAGCGTCATCGAGGAACTGGCGAAGCTGGAGACGGACTGGAAGGTTCCCTCCGGCAGCCACCAGATCCAGGTGACCGAGGCGGATGTTGCCGATATCCTCTCGTCCTGGACAGGTATTCCCGTCTATCAGTTGACCGAGGAAGAGAGCACTAAGCTGCTGCGCATGGAGGAAGCTCTACACCAGCGTGTGGTTGGCCAGGACGAGGCCGTTATAGCTATATCCAAGGCCATCCGCCGCACCCGGGCGGGACTGAAAGACCCCAAGCGGCCGAGCGGTTCCTTCATCTTTCTTGGTCCCTCGGGTGTGGGCAAGACGGAGCTGGCGAGGACGCTGGCCGAGTTCCTCTTCGGTGACGAGGACCATCTCATCCAGCTCGATATGTCCGAGTACATGGAGAAACATACGGTATCCCGGCTGGTGGGTTCGCCTCCGGGTTACGTGGGATACGAAGAAGGCGGTCAGTTGACCGAGGCGGTGCGCCGCAAGCCTTTCTCGGTGGTCCTACTGGACGAGATCGAGAAGGCCCACCCGGACGTCTTCAACATGCTCCTGCAGATCCTGGTGGACGGCAG
>JAHEXQ010000214.1 GCA_023252035.1 Actinomycetes bacterium | reverse complement strand
CTCTCATTCCGCACATCTCAGAACAGATATCTCCGAATTAAGTTCCCAGCTCAACTAGCCTTTTTGCTTCTTCATGCCCAGGATGCTCTCGGCTGATATCTGCTTCCAGGCGTTGAGGAGATTCTCTATTTCGCGATAATTGGCGATGGCTTTCTCGAGCACCCGGGCCTGTTCCGGTGATAACGTCTTGCTGACGAGGCGGCCGTCGACGTAACGGGTCCACTCGTAATAGGGGCCGTGCATTGCCTCTGGATCTTCCGAACACCGGCAGTAGGACCTGCCGCAGGTCTTCATGCGTTCCTGAAGCGTTCCCGCACAGACCAGGTCCATCCCGGATATCTTCTCCTTAATCTCGGCTATGCGGCGCTCGGCGCTCTTCTTTTTCGGCATCTTGACCCCTTGACAGAGAAATACACTTGCTGTTATACTATAGCAAGTAGAGGAAAGAGTCAAGGGGGAGCATGCAGGGACCTTTCGAGCTTTCAACCGAGCGCCTGGGGCCGCTGCCCCTGCTCAACCATTTCATCTCAAGACTCGGGCTGGCCGAACTGCTCGATGCCGCCGTTCCCACCACCGACGGGCGCTGCCGCCTGGCCTACGCCAAGGCCGTCGGGGTGCTGGTGCGCTCCATAGCCACGGAGCGAGAGCCGGTCTACCGGCTGGGAGAGGCGGTATCGGCCTTCGCGCCGGAGGGCTTCGGGCTTGCCACAGATGAGGCTTACTCGCTCACCGACGACGCGGTGGGCCGGGCGCTGGACCGCCTCTTTTCAGCCGACCGGGCCTCTCTCACCACCGAGGTGGTGATCGCCGCGCAACAGAGGTTCGCCCTGGCGCTAGCCGAGCTGCACAACGACTCCACCACGGTCAAGTTCTCCGGCCAGTACTCAAAGGCCCGGGGCAGGAGCATCCGGGGCAAGAGGGCCCCTTTCATCACCTACGGCTACTCCAAGGACCACCGTCCCGATCTTAAACAGCTGCTCTTCATCCTGACCACCACCACCGATGGCGCCGTGCCGGTGCAGTTCCGCTCGGAAGCGGGCAACGCCTCGGACTCCCGCAGCCATGAAGAGACCTGGGATGCCTTACGCCTGGCGGTGGGAAGCCCCGGCTTCCTCTACGTGGCCGACTCCAAGCTCTGCTCATCCGAGGCCATGGAGTACATAGACCGCCAGGGTGGACGCTTCGTCACCGTGCTGCCCCGCAGCCGGTCAGAAGACTCTGAGTTCCGGGAATGGATCCAGAGCCACACCCCGGCCTGGGAGAAGGTCCGGGACCGGGCCAACCCCAAGGGCAAGGGAGGCCCCCGGGACCGCCGCTTCGTGGTGCGCTACCGCGTCCCCTCGGCGGAAGGCTGGCCGCTTTTCTGGGTGTTTAGCACGCTATTGCGCTTAAAGCAGGCCCAGTCCCGCCAGGAGCGCATCAGCAGGGCCGAGCAGGACCTCTCTGATCTGGCCGAGACCCTGGCCGGTCCCCGCTGCCGGATGCGCTCCCGCTACAAGGTGAGAAAGAGGATAGACGGCATCTGTGAGCGCCACCACGTCAAGCGGTATCTGAAGGTGCACTTAAAGCAGGTGGCCGAGCATACCTACCGCCAGGAGAGGCGGGGCCGTCCCGGGCCCGACACCAAGTACGTGCGCCAGGAGAAGAAGCACTTCTCCCTCACCTGGACCTTAGATGAAGAGGCCATCGCCTACGATCACGTTTCCGACGGCATGTACCCGCTTCTGACCAACGACCGGAGCCTGACCGCGTCCGAGGTCTTCTGTGCCCACAAACGCCAGCCCGAGGTGGAGAAGCGCATCTGTCAGGCCAAGTCCAGCCTGGAGATCGCCCCGGTGTTGCTCAAGAACGAGGGCCGGGTGGAGGCGCTCTTCTTCTGCTACTTCCTGGCGCTGCTTCTCTGCGCCCTTATCGAGCGGGAATTGCGCCTGGCCATGGCTAGGGAGGGCATCTCTGAACTGCCTCTCTATCCCGAGGAACGGGTTACCTCCCGCCCCACTTCGGAGCAGGTCTTCCGCCTCTTCAGTCTGACGGAACGGCATGCCCTGACGCGGGACGGCGAGTTCGTCCAGGCCTTCGATCCCGATCTGACCGACCTGCAGAAGCAGGTCTTGGGCCTTCTCGGCGTGCCGCTTTCTGCCTACAGCCGGGGCTGATGAGAGCCCGAGATAATTCGGAGAAATCATCGCCGAGATGTGCGGAATGA
>JAHEXQ010000213.1 GCA_023252035.1 Actinomycetes bacterium | reverse complement strand
AGCAGGAGGAGCTGGGAGCAGGCTTCGACCTGGCGCTCTTGAGGGCGGTCACGGACTGGCGAAAGGCGCTTCCTTTGGGCAGGGGGCTTCTTAAGCCAAAGGGGAAGATGGTGATGCTGGCAGGATCGGGGGCCGCCGGTGAGATGGAGAGAGCGCAGGATTATCTGCGAAAGACAGGGTTCCTGCTAGGGGAGGAGCGCTCATCGCGGCGGATTACCGGCCGCGATACGGCGGTGCTGAGTCTGGAGCGGATCGGCGGTTGAAAGGGGCCGGACTCTAGTATTAAGGAAGGGAAAATGAGGTTTCTAAGAAAAGCAAAGGAACCGGGCGCCGAGAACCTGGATGCGGAGGGCGCAGAGGGGATAGGCGAGGAGAGGAGGAGGAAGATCGAGGGGGGCGCATTGGCGCACCTCGAGGCGGATATTCATGAAGCCGGGGGCGGATGGGTGAGCGAACGTATATGGAGGAGGAGAAGGGAACCGAGCGAGGGCGATAGAGAGAGGCGCCGCGGAAGAGTGATAGCCGTGACCAACCAGAAGGGCGGGGTAGGTAAGAGCACGACTGCGGTGAACCTGGGGGCCTATATGGCTATGGAGGGAGGGAGGGTCTTGCTCATAGACCTCGACCCTCAGGGAAACGCCTCCAGCGGACTAGGCGTCGAGCGGCGGCAGATAACGCGGTGCATTTACAAGGCGCTCGCGGAGGAGGTCGAGCTGAAGGACATAGCGCTCCGGACGGCGGTGGAGAGGCTATGGATAGTTCCCTCCACCATCAACCTCGCCGGTGCGGAGATAGAGCTGGTGTCCGCCATGTCCCGGGAGACCCGGCTGAAGACCGCTATCGCTCCCATCGCAGGGGACTACGATTATGTTTTCATCGATTGCCCCCCGTCGTTGGGGCTGCTCACGATTAACGCGCTCACTGCGGCGGAGGAGGTGCTTATCCCCATCCAATGCGAATTTTATGCCCTGGAGGGGCTGGTTCTGTTGATGCGCACCATCCAACAAGTGAAGGCACACCTGAACCCGGATCTGGAGATCAACGGCATTTTGATGACCATGTACGATGCCCGTACCAACCTGTCCCGGCAGGTGGTGGACGAGGTTGCAAAGCTGTACCCTGATAAGATATACAAGGCGATCATCCCCAGGAGCATCCGGCTGAGCGAGGCGCCCAGCTACGGCCAGCCCATAGCCCTGTATGACGGGATGTCCAAAGGGGCCCTTGCCTATCAAGAGCTTGCAAAGGAAGTGATAGAGAATGGCTAAACGCGGCCTTGGAAAGGGGTTGTCAGCCCTAATCGATTCGGCTGGGTCGGCGAACGAGGCGCGCTATGAGTATCTCCCACTGGACAGCATCAGCCCGAACCGGCTGCAGCCGAGAAAGACCTTCTCAGAGGAGGGATTGCGGGAACTGGCCGATTCCGTCAAGGAACACGGCATCGTCCAGCCCATCGTAGTAAGGCCGGTTGGGGATGGCTACGAGCTGGTGGTAGGGGAGCGGCGTTGGCGCGCCGCCCAGGCGGCCGGGCTGGCAAGCATCCCGGCCATCGTTAAGGACTCGCCGGACCAGCAGTCCCTCCAGGTGGCGCTCATCGAGAACCTGCACCGGGAGGACCTCAACTGCATTGAAGCGGCGAACGCCTACGCACAGCTAATGGAAGATTTTTCCATGACGCAGGAGGAGATCGGTCGCCGGCTGGGTAAGAGCCGTTCCACCATAGCCAATACGCTACGGCTGCTGCAACTCCCCGTGGAGATCCAGGCCACGGTGGTGGCCGGCGAGCTCTCGGAAGGCCACGCCCGGGCTCTGCTCGGATTAGCCGAAAGCCCCCTACGGGCGAAGCTCGCAGAGCGCATTATCGAAGGGGGTCTGTCGGTGCGTGAGGCAGAGGAGGAGGTTCGCAAGATCCTGGCGGGCGAGGCGCGTAAGGCCGAGGCCGCTGTCCCCAAGCCCAAGCGGCAAAGGCTGGAGGATGTCGAGCGCCTGCTGTGCGCTAGCTTGAAGGCGAAGGTCTTCGTTTACCAGAGTAAGCGTAAAGGGCGCATGGTCATTGAGTTCAACGGGGAGGACGACCTGGAGAGGATACTTTCCGCCATCCTGCCGGTAGCCCTGCGCGGTTCCGGCAAGCCGGCTTAGCCGGGCAATTTTCGACAGCTCCTCAGCTTTTCGCCAGCGCCAGGTCCACAAGGCGCGCGACCAGGTCG
>JAHEXQ010000127.1 GCA_023252035.1 Actinomycetes bacterium | reverse complement strand
ACGATTCTGTTTGAGACCACCCAGTTCCCTGAGGTTATTATAGCAATTCGAGAGAAGCGGCCATGGGTTGTTCTGGTTAGCTTCGAAAGGTAGAGCGCGGGACAGGCCGAAACAGAGGGCATGAACTCCCGGGCGAGAGAAGCGGGTTTCGCAGAGTAAGACGTCACCGCGGGGCGCCTCTATGGCCTTCAGCGATGGGATATTCGCCGTGCCTATCGGTTTGCTCATCCTCAATATGGATATTCCGGCGATACGGAGGATCAGGTGAGCCGGGAACTTGGTCCAGCGCTGCGCCAGCTCGCGCCCCATTTCAGCAGCTTCGCCATCGGCTTCCTGGTGATCGGAGTGCATTGGATAGCCCATCACGGCGTATTCCGGCATATCAGGCCGTCCGACAGGCCGTTCCTATGGCCACCCCGTGCTGACGAGCTGAACGAGAGATTGGACGCCCTTGAACCGGAGCGGGAGGAGACTCCGGTACGGGAAGGGTCACCCATCCGAAAGCCGTGAGGGGGACCAGGACCAGGACCAGGAGGCGCAGCCTGAGGAATCCCGGGACGAACGTGCATCCCGGTCGCGAGAGGACGGCGCTGCGGCCGCCGGCTGGCACGAAGCGGCAAGTCATGGAGATACCTGGAGCGCACGGCAGGGCGAGGTGACCGAAATACAGCACGAACAGGAGTCACCGACGAGTTGCCACTCCTAGACTGTGGAAAGCTCCCTGAAAGACTCCGCGCACGAAGAGACCTCCAAGTCCGCTCGCCTGCTAGGGCAAGGAGATTAGGCCCGTCCCGTTGAAATCACCGGTATGGCAGCGCCTGAGAAGGTCAAGGACCTGCGAGCCAAGTTGCCGCCGGTCCGCAATGTCAGCGAGATCCACCGGGAGCGGATGTCGAAGCTCGACAGACTGGCTCTCTTCGTCACCGAGCGAGTCGGCACCATGGGTTTCTTCTTCATCATCGCCGGTTGGACCGTATTCTGGCTGGGCTGGAACTTCGTCATGCCTAAGAGTCTCAGATTCGACCCTTATCCCGCCTTTGTCCTCTGGCTTTTTATCTCCAACCTCATCCAAATCCACCTTATGCCGCTCATCATGATCGGTCAGAACATCCAGGGCCGCCGTGCCGAGATTCGCGGCGATCACGATTACGAGACCGACCGGAGGGCGGAAAAGGAGATCGAGACCATCCTCCTACACCTGGAGAATCAGCAGGACCTGATAATGCAGATCCTCGGGAAGATCGAGAAGCTCGAGGCCGCAGGGCGCGGCTGACCAGGAATAATCCTTGCAGGTTTGCTCCGATCAGGAGGGCATGATATGAAATACAGGATCCTGATCATCAATGCAGCGGACAGCGTGGGTGTCGCCCTCGAGAACATTCCCGCCGGGGCGTGCATGGCCCTGTCCCCCGGGGGTGAACTCATGGCTGCGAACGACATACCATTCAGCCACAAGGTGGCGCTCAAGGCCCTCGCGCAGGGGAAGCCGCTCTTCAAGTACGGCGAGATTATCGGGCGAGCCGCCATCGCCATCAGAGCGGGGGAATGGGTACACACCCATAATATGGAAACAGAGGAGCGAGCGTGATGAAGTGTTTCGCCGGCTTCGAACGCGCGGACGGCCGGGTCGGAGTGCGCAATCACCTGGCGCTAATTCCCACGGTGTCCTGCTCCAACGGCGTTGCCTCCCTCATCCATCAGAGGATGCCCGCGGCAGTGCCGCTATACCACGGCCACGGGTGCGGGCGGGCCGGGCGCGACCTCGAGCTGCATATGAGAACCCTGATAAACCTAGGGCGGCATCCCAATGTGGGAGCGGTATTGGTCGTCGGCCTGGGATGCGAGGTGATCAAGGCGGAGTACTTGGCCTCGGCGATAGCCGAGTCGGGAAAGTCCGTGGCGAGCCTGGAGATTCAAGCAGAGGGCGGCTCTCAGGCCGCAGCGGCCTGGGGATTGAACTTCTCGAAGACCTGGCGCGGCAGGTGTCGGAACTCCAGCCGGTGGAGGTGGGCTTGGAGCGGCTCATGCTCGGGCTGGAGTGTGGAGGTTCTGACGCTTTCTCGGGTGTGAGTGCTAATCCCAGCGTCGGGTTGGTCGCGGACTGGCGGGTGCAGGCGGGCGGCACCGTCATACTTACGGAGAATACCGAGATGATCGGGACCAGCCACATCCTCCAGGTACGCGCCTGCTGTCCGGAAGTCGCAGCGCGTATCGAGGACATGATTTCCGCGGCGGAGCAGCGGACCAGGGATATCCTCGGTCCGGCAGCGGGCATGGTCATCGCTCCGGGCAACATGGACGGAGGTATGAGTTCCATCCGCGAGAAGTCCCTGGGTTGCATCACCAAGGCGGGCAGCACCGCTATTCAGCAGGTCGTCGACTATGCCGAGGTGCCCTCGGCAAACGGGCTCATACTCATGGATGCGCCTGGCTACGACACCGAGTCCATGGCGGGTTTGGCCGCAGCCGGCACCCAGGTAATACTGTTTACCACCGGAAGGGGTAATCCCGTGGGGTTCCCGCTGGTGCCCGTGATAAAGATCGCCACCACCAGCCGACTTTACGAATCGATGCGCGACGACATGGACGTAAACGCCGGAAAAGTCCTGGAAGGCGAGAGCCTGGGGCGGGTCGCCGAGGACATCAAAGACTCCCTGCGCCGGGTTCTAGGTGGAGAGCTTTGCAAAGCCGAGAGGAACGGACAGAGCGGCATGCTCTGCCTCTACACCTCCACTCCCGCATTCTAAGTCCCTTGTCTTCATGCCGGGCACGATGCCGGCCTGCTGCCGCGCCATCGTACCCGGCCTGGTCAGGTTATAATAGGATAGAGCAAGCGGACGTGGTCTCACGCCCACCAGGGGATAAGGAGCTAAAGAATAAAAGCACTCTACTTCGACAACAGCCTACCCAAAGTGGCTGCCCTGAATGTCCTATCGGTATTCGATAAGGAAGCTGCCTTCGGCCGGCTCTCGCCTTTCCAGTGCCGGGAGATCCGCGAGCCCGATATCCCCAACCCGCGCTGGCTCAAGGTCAGGAACAAGGCTTGCGGGCTCTGCGGCACGGATATCACCTTCATCTTCATGAAGGTGCACCCCAAAGCCTTTCCCGCGGCCACGCCGGCCTGGCGGAGGAAATATCTCGGGCACGAGTTGCTGGGTGAAGTGATCGAAGCCGGCTCGGAGGTGGAGGGCTTCGCGGTGGGTGACCGGATCGGGCTGCGTATGGACTGGCCCACCTGCTTCGAGATGGAAATAGACCCGCCCTGCCCGCAGTGCGCGCGCGGCAGCTACCTCCTCTGTGAGAATTGGGGCCGGCGCGACCCGGTGGTGGTCGATAAGGGAGGCGGGTTCTCTCCCTATATGGTCATGCACAGGAGCCAGGCCTTCAAGATCCCCGCGGCGCTGAGCAACGATGAAGCCCTCCTGATGGAGCCGGTAGCGGTCGCCGTGCACGGAGCCTATAGCCGATTGCCGGCTGCCGGCGATAAGGTGCTGGTCATCGGTGCAGGCACCATCGGCCTGCTCACTCTGGCGGTGGCCAGGGCGGTTCAGCCGGATGCCGAGTACTGGAGCGTGGCTCGCTATCCCTTCCAGGCGGAGATGGCCCGGAAGCTGGGTGCCTCCGGCATTATCCCCGACGAGAAGAACAATTTCCCGGCCGTAGCCGATGCTTCCGGCGCTCGTTACATTTCGCGCCTGGGCAACCGCATCCTCATGGGTGGATTCGACCTGATCTACGATTCGGTGGGCAATGGCACCACCGTCAACAACGCCTTACGTTGGGCGAGGGGCGGAGGCCATGTGGTGCTGCTGGGCGCGGACTTCAAGCCGGAGCGGATCGACTACTCGCCGGTATGGAACCAGGAGGTCACCCTATCGGGCATCAACTCGCACGCCGTGGAGTCGGATGGCCGGACCTCCTGGGATATCGCGGCGGAGATGCTCGCTGGAGGGAAGCTGAACCTGGATGGGATCATCACGCACCGCTTTCCCCTGGAAGAGTATCAGGAGGCCATCCGGACCTTCGTGCACAAGGGGTCTAAGGGCGCGACGAAGATCGTGATCGAGCACCGCTAGCTGTGGTCAGCGATGAAAGCGCTATGCGTAGGTTGACAAAGGGTCAGACCCTCTTGTCAACCTCATCCCGCGGGTTGCCTTGAGGTGACTGTTCTGCAGCGGAAACAGGCAGCCCCAGAAATTCCCGCTCTCAGACCCGCTGGGCTTGGCGGCTCCGTATCCGTAATCGCGCTGCCACGCGCGGAAAGCCCGGAAGAAAGGCGCCTCCCAGACGGCGTCCAGGTTTCCGCCCGCTGTATAGATGTTCGCGTTCTATTTCCTGCTAGGGGGGCGAGGATCCGCCGGAGCGGCGTATCTAAAACGCAGCAGATGGTCCATCAAGGCGAGAAAGAGATCCAGATCCTGGCTGCTGGCGAAGTTGACGATCCGGCCGTCTCGCTCAGGTGATGCAGGAAACCGCCGATAAGGAGGAAGAGGTCAGGTCGCTCTGGCGCTCCTGGGACACGAGCGGAGGCAAGGTGGTCCAGTTGCTTCGGTTGACGAAGGCGCCTGTGTCAGGCGCTCTACCGTTTGAAAGCCGGAACTGTAGTGATTCCTGGCGTCTGTTCCAATATGAGCGATCGGCCGGGCTTCGGTCCTGATGCCGTGGGGGGAGGCCCAGGTCTACAGCTGCAAGGCCACGCGCAAGATAGGTGATAGAATCGTGATAAATACGGATACAATGGAGTTCGTATCGGAACTACGCTTCGTGGAAGGCGGGGGATAGGGCATGGATTTTCCCGAGAATGTGAGCCCGGCGGTGCTTCTGGAGCGGATAAGCAGCCTCGACCTGGAATCGCTACACAAAGACCGTGCCGCGGCAAAGGCTGCGGGTTACGTGAATGAGCTCAGGGCGGGCCTTCAACAGGAGCAACCCGACTTGGTGGAGTTAGCCGCATATGCCAATGCCATCCTGCACTGGTATTTGGACCAGGGCTCCCGCGCTGAGCCGGCGCAAGCGGCGCTCTCTGCTCTCGCGCTGGACCTGGCGCGCCTGTTCGATCTGAGCAGCGCCCTGGAACGCGCACGATCTCTGAAAGAGAAATCGGCCCGGGCCAAACGGATGGTAGCCGAGTTGCGCGAGATCCTGGAGGGCCTTGTGCGGAGCGTGGGACAGGACGGGCGTCTTGACCCAGAGGAGTTCAGCGACCTGTCCGACCGTCTCCACGAATTCGTGAAAGAACACCGGGAATTCGTAGAGGAGAATTTCGACTCGGGCATCTTCAGCGTTTGACCGGCGCGAAAGCGAACAGAAAGGTGCCCGAACATGTTCCTTTCGCCCATGCCCTGCGTAGGGGCCCTCGGCTCCTATCTGCGCGTGTCCCTCCGAAGACCTGCCAGGCCAGGGCCGGCTCGGCCACCAGGCCCAGCAGCATGCGCAGCTTCTCCCCGAAGAGCAATCGCTGAAGCGACCTCTGCGCCGGTACCGCAGGGCCATGTTCACGGCAAAAATGCTGAAGAAGAAATGAAGACGGCCAGAAACAGGAATACGGCCATCAGCGGGCCTAGGCGGGCACGCCCGATGGTCCTCAGCAAAGTCCGAGAAGTTCCGGTGACGGGATGATGGCCTCGGTAACTCGTCTGGATGGGAGCACCGGAGGTCCTGCTCAGCAGAAGCATGGAGATAGCCCGGCCCATACGGAAAAGACCTATGACGATGTTATAAATCCCCAGCCCCCTGTAGGCCGCCGGATCCTCTCGGTTCACCAGGCGGCCGCCGTGCCTCTGGAGCCGCCATCGCTCCTCAGCTCTTGCCGTGGAAGCGCTTCGCCTCTTCCTCCATCCGTTCCAGGCGCGTGTAGTAATCCGGAAACTCGTTGAGGTGCGCCAGGGCTATCTTGCCCGTGATCAGCGGGTCATCGTCCGTTACGTTGGTGGCAGCGTCGCGCGTGCCGTGCTCTAGCTCGACATCCATACCCATGCGAAACTGTTCGACGTCGAACAGTTTCCAGTCGATTCCCAACGATTCCCCGAAGCGCCTGGCTTCTTCCGCTGTGAAGTATTTCTTCTCCATGATTGCTCCTTTCGCTATTCGGGAGTAACATACCCCTCCTCCCTGATTTTATGCCTGTGGGGCACGCGGCAATGAAATCCCGCACGGAAGCCGCCTGACCGGACGTGCTATGTCAGGTTCATGGCGGCGGAAGGCGGGCAAGGGATTTCGATGCGATTATGGAGATTATCAACGGTGCGGCGCAGGCCTACCGCGGGAGTGATTTTCGCCGACGGTTGGCGAGAAGCTTACATTCGCGTGCTCGCAGGCACGCGTGGGCCGCAGCCTACTGGACGGCCGCCTTCTATGAGAAGCATGGATTCCGGCTCGTATCTCCGAAGCAGAAGGATTATCTGCTCTCGTCTGTGCTGGTCGATTCCGGAAGATATACCCCGAAGTCGGTAGCGCTGGCTAACCATATTTGGCGGACTTCTGTCAACGACGCCCGTGGCTAAGGCATGTCTTCACCGGCGTCGATAACCTTGCCTTTGACCCTAAGAAAGGAAAAGCACGAAAAAACACCGGATGTATCTCCCGATCTCCCTGCTCCTGGCGGCTCTACTGCTAGTCATGGTGATCGGGTGTGGTGACACATCGCCCGGGAAATCCAAGACTCAGGCAGAAAAGATCTTCCAGCAGGCCAAAAAGACCTTCGACCAGAGTATCTACTTCAGCGCGCTCTGCGGGTCATTGGCACCCCCCCGGGCGACGGGCGGCTTCCGGATGTCCTCGGGCGGCGCCGGTTCCCATTTCTGGGCCGAATTCTATCTCCCGAATTATGGTTGGGTTCCCGGGGACACCTCGGCGGCACAGCTCGCGCTTTTCCCGGCCAATTTGACCCAGGAGCAGAGACAGGATTTCTTGAACTTCTTCTTCATGAACATGGACTCCATGCGCTGCATCGTCCAGAAGAGTGTGGAGGAACCTTTCATCCCAACGGCTGGGCCGGAACCGCAAGTCGTGATACCCATGTTGGTGCAGGCGGCTTCCGGGCAGGTTTAGCGCATCTGCGGATGGGCAGAAATGGTTTCGCGAGCAGAGCGAGGCCGTTTCTGCATACGGGAGGAGGTGTTCCTATGAAACTAAGCGCGAGGAACGTTCTGAGGGGCAAGGTCAAAAGCGTGTTTCCGGGTGTAGTGAACGCGGAAGTAGTGGTCGAACTCGAGGGCGGGGGAGAGGTCGTCTCCGTCATAACCAAGAATTCCGCCGAAGCCCTGGAGCTGGCACCCGGAAAAGAGGTCTGGGCGGTCATCAAGGCCAGCAGCGTAATGATCGCCGCCGACTGAGCTGGACGATTCCGCGAAGGCGATGGTCCTGGCTCTGTAATCGTAGTCGGGCTGCGGTGCCACTAGTCATTTAATGTGATAGTCTATGCCCAATGGTTCCATATACCGATGAAACCGCAACAACCGAACTCGTGGTAGCCAGGACCGGTTTAGCCGCCGCCGGCGAGGAGATAGCCAACAGTATAACCCACGGCCTGGGCGTAATCCTGAGCATCACCGCCCTCATCGTGCTCCTCAGTTTCTCCGCCGGGCGGGGAGACGGGTGGGCCACCGTCAGCTTTGCCATCTATGGAACGAGCCTCGTCCTGCTCTATGCCTCGTCCTCTATCTAT
>JAHEXQ010000126.1 GCA_023252035.1 Actinomycetes bacterium | reverse complement strand
GTGTAGATATGCGGAAAGCGGTCGATGTCGGCCTCGCGCTCCCGCGGCGGGTTGTGCACCGGCCGGCCATCTCGCCGGAAGCTGACACCGGCAATATCCTGCGCTCCCCCGCCCGACTCGACTGCCTCCATCAGCTCCAGGGCCGTACATTCACCCTCGCCACGCACCACGTAATCGGCGCGCCCTTCCGTGAGCAGCTCCTCGGCGTGCATGGAGGAATAGACACCGCCCGCCACTATGGTCACGCCGGGCAGCAACTCCTTGGCGCGAGACATGAGCTCCCGCGCGTGCAGGGCGAGGTGATAGATGGATACCGGGAAGAGAATGAGGTCGGGCGAGGCTTCCCGGAGGGCCCTCTCGAAATGCCGCTTCAACCGTTCCGCCACCTCGGGAGTGGCTACGGGCGAATCCGTGTCGACCCGGCCGTCTCCGCTTTCGCAGGGTTCGCGGAACAAGCTCTCCTCATTTAGGCAGTCCACCACCAGGTTTGCCACTTGGAATGTTTTACCATGTGCCCGGAGAAACGCTGCGATGTACATGGCGCCGTAATCGGGACCCAGTAGCGCCTTGTTGCGCAGAGCAGCGAAGCGCTGCTGCAGGAGCGGAAAGGGTTTCGTCTCGATGAGGCCGAAGCCCCAGACGTCCGAGATGATCAGAGTCTTCATGCGCGGCTTGTCCCGTCCATCAGCCGCCGGCGAGCTTCGCTATGATCATCACGGCATCTCCGGGCTGAAGGGCCTCGGAACCGTCTATCACGCCGCCACCTTTACGCCCGGTTATGACGATATTCCCGAAGCTCTCGGTCTGGGCATCCCAAACCCCGGCCGGAAATCTGGCGCCGTAGCGGCGTCCTGCCTCGCGCAGGAGGTCTGCCACGACAGCCCCCTCCGGCAACTCGAAGGTGTCTTCGCGCGTGCCGGCGTAATGCCTCAAAAGTCCCGTGAAGACGGCTTTGACTTCCATGCGGAGTATTTTAGCACAGACGCGTTTAGTCCTCTTTCAGGAACTCCTCGATTCCGCGGGCGGGCTCTTCCGTGGAGAAACAGACCCCCAGGCAGGTGGCCTCGAGCTCCAGCCCCTGGCGCAGCGGCATCTCCATGCCGCCGTCGATGGCCGCCTTGGCCTGCTGTACAGCCACCCGACCGCACCGCAGGATGCGGCTCGCCAGGCCGCGGGCCTCCTCATGCAGCCGGGCGCTCGGCACTACCGCGTTTACCAGTCCCAGTTCCAGGGCGCGCGCCGCATCGATAACATCTCCGGTGAGAATGAGCTCCTTGGCCCGGCGCTTGCCTATCTGGCGAGGCAGCCGCTGCGAGCCGCCCCAGAAGGGCATGAACCCCAGGCGCGCCTCGGGCAGGCTGAACTGGGCGTTCTCGGCAGCTATGGCTAGGTCGCAGGCGAGGCATATCTCCAGCCCCGCGCCGAAAGCGATGCCGTTAACGGCGGCTATTACCGGCTTGCGGCTATCCTCGATCTTGCCGGTCAAAGCCTGGCCCTGCCTGGCCCGGTTGATGGCCTGCAGGGGCGACATGCCCGGAAGTCCCTCCATATCCGCACCGGCGACGAAGACCCGATCCCCCGCCCCAGTGAGGATGATCACGCCTACGTCCCGTGCTACCTCCAGGCTGTTGAGGGCATTCCATAATTCCCGGATCACATCCAGGCTTATGGTGTTCATCTGTTCGGGGCGGTTGATAGTGATGGTGGCCAAGCCATCCACCTTTTTCACCAGGATATTCCGGTAATGCAAGAGCTTACCTCCCACGGGTTAAGCGAGGGGCGCACCGCGCCCCCTCAGGACAGCGCAGCTATAGTTTCCAGTAACTTACTTTCTCCCCTGTGGTGTAGTCGTAGAAACCCTTCTTGCTCTTCTGGCCGAATAGCCCTGCGGCCACCATGCGCTTCATGAGCGGCGGCGGCGAGAACTTATGATCCTGGGTGTCGTTATAGACGGCCGTGACCGCGTTCCGCAGCACGTCGATGCCGATCATGTCCGCCAGCTCCAGCGGGCCCATGGGATGGTTGAACCCCAGTTTCATGGTGGTGTCGATGTCGTCCGGCGACGCCACGCCCACCTCGAGCAAGCTAATGGCCTCCATGATCATAGGGAGGAAGATGCGGTTGGCGATAAAGCCGGCGTGGTCCTTCAGCACGCGCACGGTGGTCTTGCCCACCGACTTCGCCCAGGCCTCTGCCGCGCCCAGCGTCTCCTCCGAGGTCTGAACCCCCGTTATGATCTCGCAGAGCCTCATCATGGGTACCGGGCTGAAGAAATGCGTCCCCACCACGTTTTCCGGCCGCTGTGTGGCCGCCGCGATGGAGCTGATGGGGATGGCGCTGGTGTTGCTGGCCAGAATGGTGTGGGCCGGGCAGAGCTTGTCCAGCGTCCCGAATGCCTCGCGTTTCACGTCGATGTTCTCGAAGACGGCCTCCACACAGAGGTCGGCGTCCGCTGCGTCCTCCAGCTTCGTGGTGGTCTTCAAGCGAGCGAGCGCGCCGTCGAACTGCTCCTGGGTTATCTTCTCCTTGGAGAGGAACCTCTCCAAGGACTTTTTGATAGCCGCCATTCCCAGGTCGGTGCGCTCGTCGGAGATGTCGTGCATGACTACTTCGTAACCCGCCACCGCGCTGACCTGTGCGATACCCCCGCCCATAAGGCCGGAACCGACCACAAAGACTTTCTTGATCTGCTGCATAGAGTTCTCCTTCCTCCAGGAACGTCTATTCCGTATGGCCTCCCGCTTTCTCGAGCGTCACAAGTGGGCCTGCTCCGAAAATAGCATTCAGCATACCATATATTGTGGCTCATCGCGGTGGTACACTGAACCCATTTTCACTCTCTAATGGTGCCACTAGCGTGGCATGGGCAACTGACCCTTTTACTGCACCCCGTTGTCCTGGGGCATCCGCTTATACGAACAGGCCCACGTGCCGGAATTCTCCGACGTCAAAGAGGCCGCGGTCCGTGAGCTTAAGCGCCGGTATCACCGGCAGCGCCATGAAGGCCAGGGCCATGAAGGGGTCGCGCAAGCTGCATCCCAGTCCGCGAGCTGCGCCGCGCAGCGAGCGGACTTCCGCGGTCACAACCTCCAGGGGTTCCATACTCATCAGCCCCCCCATAGCCAGCGGGAGCGCCGCCCTCACCTCTCCCCCATCGACCACCACCTGGCCGCCGCCCATGGCCTCCACGGCTCTCGCTGCCGCCAGGATAGCCGCATCGGATACGCCGGCAACTACCAGGTTATGGGAATCGTGGGCGACCGTCGAGGCCATAGCCCCGGACCGCAGCCCCAGGCCGCAGATGAAACCGATGCCTACATTGCCCCTTCCCGTGTGGCGCTCGAAGACGCAGAGCTTCAAGATATCCCGTTCCGGGTCGCTCACGGCCATCCCCTCTTCGACGCGCGCCTCTTCCACGAGCGACTCGGTCACGATCTGGTCGGGGATCAGCCCTATAACCCTGAGCCGGCTGGAACGGGCTGGCACCCGGATATCGCCCGCCTTCTCCCAGGATATCTTGATCGTGTTTCGCGCGCCGGGCAATTCAAGCGCAGCCTGGCTCAACAGGCGCCCGTCTTCCGCCACCAGCACGCCGTTCTTATAGACCTGCCTCACGGAGAACCGCTCCAGGTCCGCCAGTACCACCAGGTCCGCCAGGTAGCCGGGAGCGACCACGCCTGTCCCCTGCAGACCGAGAAACTCGCGTGCGTTGCACGTCGTCATCTGCAGCGCGATGAGGGGATCGAGCCCGCCGGCGACGGCCTCTCTCAGTATCTCGTCCATATGGCCCTCGGCCAACAGGTCCTCGGGATGCCGGTCGTCGGTGCAGAAGTAGCAGCGCCGGGAATTCGCGACCGTCACTGCGGGGAGCAGCGCCTCCAGGTTGCGCGCGGTGGAACCTTGCCGGATGGCTACGCGCATACCCAGGGCCAGCTTCTCGCGCGCCTCGGCTGCGCTGGTGCACTCGTGATCCGAGCCTATCCCCGTCCCGGCATAAGCGGCGAGCTCCCGGCCGGTCAATCCAGGAGCATGGCCGTCAATGGGCGCTCCAAGAAAGGCCTCCAGCTTGGCAAGCACGCCTGAGTCTCCGTGTACAACCCCGGGAAAATTCATCATCTCGCCCAGTCCTATCACCCTGCTTTCACGCCGCAGCTCCAGCAGGTCAGGCGCTTCCAGCCGGGCCCCCGCGGTTTCCAGATCCGTGGCCGGCACGCAGGAGGGGGCCATCACCCAGATATCCAGGGGTAGCCCTTCCCCCGCTTGCATGAGCGCCCGAATTCCCGGCAGACCCAGCACGTTGGCTATCTCGTGGAAGTCGGTGGCCACAGCGGTCGTACCCCGGGGCACTACCGCCCGCGCGTACTCCGGCGGCATGACCATGCTGCTCTCCAGATGCACATGACCGTCGATGAAACCGGGGCACAGATAGGCTCCCTCCAGGTCCACCGTACGTACCGCCTGGTAGTCCTCGCCGAAGCCGACGATCACCCCCGCATGGATAGCCACGGAAGTAGCCTGTACGGCCGCGGCGTGTACATCCACGACCTGTGCATGGCGCAGGAGAAGATCGACAACGCTGTCGCCGCGCGCTGCGCGGACGAAATCCGACAGGTCCATATGACCTCCTGTTTCAGGATGGGTATGCCCCTACGGAATCTCCATAACGGGTTCGCCGGGTCCGTGCAACCCCGCCGCGGGCGAGATCTGCATGTCGATTATAACCTTAAGTGCGTCGCGGTGGGCGGCATAGTCCAAGGCGACCAGGCCTTCCTCCAGCGGAAAACTCCGGTCCATGAGGTCGGTCACATCGATCAGGCGGCGCGTGAGTGCCCGGATAGCAGCCTTGAAAGGCCCGCAGCGCGAGCCCACAATGGAGATCTCGTCGACCACCAGGGCCGAGATGTTCACCTGTTTATCCCCTTGGTAAGTGCTCTTGGCCACGATGGTCCCCTGCGGGCGCACGATGCGCAACGCCAGATCGAGCCCCGTGGGATTTCCCGAACACTCGACCACGAAATCGAAATCGCGAACCGCCAGTTCACTTTCGAGGGCAGTGCGGATGCCCAGGCGATCAAGCAGTTTGAGCTTGGCGGGGTGGTGCCCGATCACCAGCAGGTCGCAGCCGTTCAGGCACATGACCCTTGCCACGAGTTGGCCCAGCTTGCCGTCGCCCACCACCGCCACGGAGGAACGGGGGCCGATGGGCAACTGCTCCGCCACCCGGAAAGCCGCCGCCAGCGGCTCCACGAAAACGGCCGAAAAGGTCCGCAGGCTGTCGGGCACGGGATGCAGGTTGGCCGCGGGTAGCGCCAGGTACTCCGCGAAGGCGCCGTCTCTCTGCGCTACTCCCAGGACCGTGCGGTCCCGGCAGTGTGCCTGGAGGCCCAAGCGACAGAGTTCGCACCCTCCGCACGGGCAGTTTATCTCGCCCACCACGCGCTTGCCCATGAGTTCCGGCTCGGAGGTGGATATCACGGTTCCGATGAACTCGTGACCGGGTATTCCGTGGAAACGCATGTAGCCAGCGAGGATCTCCTGGTCGGTGCGGCAGATTCCGGCAGCCTGGACGGCTACCAATGCCTCCCCCGCCGGCAGCACGGGCTGCGGCAAGTCCTCACGATATCGGAGCTGATTCCCGTCGAAGTAGAGACCCCTCATACAGTCATTTATACCCAAGGGTAGATGCGAGCCGGCTTTTCAAGACTCTGCGGGCTCCTCGGAAAGTTGCCCCACCGGCTCCTCGACAATTCTGGGCGCGGATTTCCTGCGCTCCAGAACCACTATCAAAGCAGGCAGGATGAGGACGCTGGCTATCAGCGAGGCCACCAGGGTCACCGCTGTGACGGCTCCGAAGCGTTGTATGATGGTGAGCGCCGAGAGCATTATTATGAGGAAGGAGCCGGCCGTGGCGATGGCCGAGAAGGTGAGCGGTCGGCCCACCCTCAGTACCGTCCGGTCCAGGGCCTCTCCCACCGGCGACCTCCCTCGCCCCCACTCCTCCATGAAACGGTTGGTGATGTGGATGCTGAAGTCGATACCCATGCCGATGATCATGGCTGCCACCAGCACGGTGAGCATGTCCATGGGCCACCGGACGAGCAGCAGGAAGAGCATCTCCGTGGCCACCCCAACCAGGAGCACTGACAGCGTGGCAAAAGCCAGGCCGATGTTCCGGAAGACGAACATGAGGAATAGCCCGGAGAGGAAGAACGTTATCAAGCTCGTCCATATCTGGGTGGGTACCAGATTCCTCTCCAGGTCGGCTGTGAGCGCCGTTATCCCTCCCACCCCCGAGGTCAAACCCGGCAGGGCCAGGGTGGCCCTCTGCGTGTCGTGCAGCAGATCGTTCTTGGCGAGGATTTCTTCCGAAGTCCTGGCGGCTTGGGAACGGACATCTATAATGGTGTTAGAGCCATCCGCCGTCAGCAATCCATATTGAGGCCCGAAATTGGCGACAACGTTATTCTCGTAGGCGGCGCGCACGCCACCCGGCTCCGAGGTTATTACGTTTTCGAAGGATCTGCTCTCGGGCGTCGGGAACCTCTCTGGATGCAGTGCCAGCGTGGCGTCATAGATCAGCTCGCCCACCGTGACGATGCCGTTGGTGGTGAAGAACTCGCTATGCTGGCCCAACTGTAACTGGTAATCGTGGATGGCGGTGAGCACCTCGGGGGTTAGGATGTCACCGGTCACCAGGACCACATCCTCCTGCTGCCCTCCGAATATCTGCTCCTCCAGGAACTGGCTCTTGATGGAGGGCAGGCTGCGCGGGATGAGCGTACGCAGGTCGGAGGTGGTCTGGATCTTGAAGGTACCGGCGAACCCCCCGAGTACCACCACCAGTGTTACGCCGAGAACCGCCCATGGCCTGCGCTGGGCCAGCCCCGACGCCCCCCTGAGCAAGCTATCCAGCCCAGCATGTTCCTGTTTCCGCAGGGAACGCATGCCGAAGACCTTCTTGCTCCCCGTCGCTATGTGCCGATCCTCGCGCACGATCATGATGGCCGGGAGCAGCGTCACGCTCAGGATGAAACAGATGCCCACCCCCACGGCGGACATTATGCCGAACTGCCCCAGTGCGGGCAGGTCTGAAAGTAGGAACGAACCGAAGCCGAAGAAGGTGGAAACGGCGCTCAGCATGACGCCAACCCCTACTGTCGTTATGGCCTTCCCCGCCGCCAGGCGCGAATCCATACCTATCTGTCTTTGCTCGTAGAAGCGGCTCATCATGTAGATGCAGTCCGCTATATTCACTCCCAGCATCAGCGGAGCGATAGCCCCCGATATCAGCGAGAAAGTTATATCGAACCAGCCCATCAACCCGAAGACCCACACCACCGTGAGCCCGATTATCAGCAGCGGCATAAGTATGTCAGTCCACCGCCGGAAGGCGAAGAAGAGGATGGCCAGCAAGAAGACGACGGCCACCAGAATCAGGAGCCACGTGCTCGAATACACGTAGTCCTCAAGATCCTTGGTGGTGGAGGGATCGCCGGTTATGGCGACGTTCATCCCCTGCACGTCGCTGAAGTACTGCGGAAAGTAATCCTCCACGATGCTGGCCATGCGCGTGGTCCCGGACTGCCCCAGGTTCGGCTGGAGCTTGACCCGCACCAGTCCCGCCTGGTGATCCGGCGTGAGCAAGTTGCCTTTCTCTATGATCCATTTATTGGCCACG
>JAHEXQ010000004.1 GCA_023252035.1 Actinomycetes bacterium | reverse complement strand
ATCAGCTTATTGCTGCTGTAGAGACGGTGACCTCGTGTGGTGTTGTCGGCCACCAGGCCATCCAGCTCGACCGGGACCACCTGCGCGCCGTACAGCGCCAGCAGCCAGCGGACCGGACGCGCGAAGCGAAGCTCGCCGTAGCCCCAGCGCATCGATTTCCTGAAATTCAGGCTGCGAGCCAGTTCCGCCAGCATATCCGGCAGCAACTCTAGAGTGGGACGGCCTTCCTCCCTTATATATGCCTCTACAAACTTCCCTTTAGGCTTGTCGACGATCTTGAGGCTCGATACATCCACTCCCTGCCCGCGAGCAAAACCGATAGCCGCTTTTGTCGGAGAGCCGTCTTCCGCAAAAGCAATTTCTGCCGGGGGCCCGGTAACCCAAATTTCCGTATCTTCCTGTTTCTCCGGCAGTTCCGCCACATAGAGAGTCAACCGCCGTGGTGTTGAATAGACCTCCATCCCCGAGAAATGCAGGCCGGATGCCGGGAAGAACTTTTCCGCTTTTTCCGCCAGTTGCTCACGTCCCGACTCTATAGCACCCCAGGGCAGTTCCTCCGTACCTATCTCGAAGAGCAACTCGCGGCTCATGCGGCACCTCCCTCCTCATCGCGTCGCAGAAGGGGAAATCCCATCCCCTCGCGCTGCGCCAGGTAGGCGGCCGCACAGGCGCGGGCCATCTGGCGCACGCGGGCGATGAAGCCGGTGCGCTCCGTAACACTGATAGCGCCTCGCGCGTCCAGGAGGTTGAAGACGTGCGAACACTTGAGGACGTAGTCGTAGGCCGGCAGCACGAGCTGCTCCTCTATTATGCGCCGGCATTCCGCCTCATATTGATCGAAGAGTCGGAAGAGCAGCGCGGTGTCGGCCAGATCGAAATTGTAGCGGCTCCACTCCACCTCGGCCTGCTTCTGGATATCGCCGTAGGAATAGCGCTCGTTCCATGCCAGGTCGTAAACGTTCTCGATGCCCTGCAGGAACATGGCCAGACGCTCCATCCCGTAGGTGAGCTCCACCGAGACCGGGTTGCAGTCTATGGAGCCGACCTGCTGGAAGTAGGTGAACTGGGTAACCTCCATGCCGTCGAGCCAGACCTCCCAGCCCAGCCCCCACGCCCCTAAGGTGGGCGACTCCCAGTCGTCCTCAACGAAGCGTACGTCGTGCTCGGCCAGTTTCAATCCCAGGCTAGCAATACTTTCCAGGTAGACGTCCTGGATATCATCGGGCGATGGCTTCACGATGACCTGGAATTGGTGGTGCAGGTGCATGCGGTAGGGATTGTCACCGTAGCGCCCGTCCGTGGGCCGGCGGGACGGCTCCACGTAAGCAACGCTCCAGGGCTCGGGGCCGAGGGCGCGCAGAAAGGTGGATGGATTGAAGGTACCGGCCCCCGTCTCGATGTCGTGAGGCTGGCCCAGCAGGCAACCCCGGCTGGTCCAGAAGGTCTGCAGAGCTATGATCACGTCCTGAAAATACACGCCAAACCTCCGATTAGGGCTTTTTGAAGGTTAATAATAACATGAACGTGGCTTGAGCCGGGCGAGAAGAATCGGCGGCTCAGGCTTTACATGTTCAGGCCTGGGATGCCGGAACCGGGGCCGGCGGGCTTGGCGTCCCGGGGCACCTCCACCTGCACCGGTTCATTGTAATCCCGCAACTCCACGGCGACCTGGAACCCGGCGGGACCCTCCTGCAGGAACATGTCCAGCAACGGCAGTTTGGGTAAGTCGATGTTGAAGAAGAAGAGCGCCTTTTTGAGCAACCCGGAGCCCCTGGCCACCCAGGCCTCGATGGTCAGGTTTGATTTCTGCAAGGCGTCGCCGGCCGCCCGAGCCCCACCCGCCAGCTTTTGCAGGAAGGCCGGTATCTGGTCAGCGCCGATGATCTTGCTATAATCGAGCTTCACCGCCAGATGGTCGCAATCCAAACCATCGACCGCCTCCGAGCCGAGCTTCTTAATCTGGCTGAAGTAACGCACGAGCTGGAACAGTTCGCCGAAAGCGGGCAGGCTCTGCCCGACTGCCTCCAGTCCCGGGCTGCCTAGCAGGCTCTCGGGGTTCGACATCCACCTGCCGGAGATGTTCAGGTACAGGTCGCCGTCGACCAGTCTCAAACCCAAGGGAGTCCCCAGGACGGGGAGGGTGCTGCTCACCTCGAGGGCGTTGGTGGTGAGGTCCACGGCCGTACTTCCGGGGAGGCTGAGCAGAGGCATCTGCGCATTCTTGTCGCCCCTAAATCCCTGCACCAGGAACTCCGCTCTAACGCTCTGAAGGGACGAGGTCCTGTCCACGGCTTCAAGCAACAAGGCCGAAGCATCCTGGGAAGAGCCGCAACCCGTGGCCCAGAGCGCGCTCCCCACCAAGACGACAACGAGTACGGCCAGGAGGGCCAGGGTCCCAATTCGCTTGCCGACTTTATTCATCCACCCTCGTCCGCCTCTATTGAGAAGCGCCCACGACCGGCTCGGGCGCCTGGATGTTCAAGGGCTGGTTGTAGGCGGACAGTAGCATAGTCAGGGTGATATTCCTGTCGGAGCCGACATCCGGCGAGGTGCCGGGCTTCATCCGCTCTTCCCACAGTTGCAAGCTCTTGCGCAGCACCAGGTAGTCCTTGTCCACCCAGTACTCGATGCTCAGTTGCAGATCCGCAAGTGAAGCCCGGTACTTGTCGATATCTATGGTCACGTTGTTGTCGGCCCCCGCGGGCCCTGTGGCCAGGAACTGGCGCAGGTCCGGGCGATTCAACATGCTCATGACGTCCGCTTTCAGCTTGAGATGGATGCAGGGCCGGCCGTTGATGGTTTCGTCGCTCACCTGCTCGATGGACTGGAAGTTCTTAAGGTACTCGGTGGCGTTCTTCAGCACCGACCCGAAATCCAGGAGTGTAGTCTGCTGCGGCACCGCGACCCAACCGTTGCTGAACTGTTCTTTGCGGTATTCCGTGTTGCCGACGATGACGAAGTCGAGGGTCACGTTGGCGATGTTCTGCGTGCCCTGGGCGCTGGAGTTCTGCATATCCTGGTCCGCCACGACCTCCATGTCAATGACGGCTTTGTTCGTCTGCTGGCGGGTGGGCAGGATGATGGTCGCCCATTCCAGGTCATAGTGGAAGGTCCTCGCGTCGTTGGTGTTGCGCAGGGCCTCCACCAGAACGGTCTCGGGGGAAGCATCGGCGGGCAGGGAGCGTTCGGGCAACGCCTCCCCGGTGCCGCTGCCGCATCCGCCGAAGATGCCGCCCGCAAGGGCGGCGACCATGACCGCGACTATCATGATAATGAGCTTCTTGCGCAAAATACCGTCTCCGAACTGCTATCTTAGACGATGATATCACGCTACGGGTTTCACCTGGCAACAAGCCATGGAAACCACCTACGCCAGAGCGTGAGAAAGGGTGACCCTTCTTTCAATCTTATGCAACACCTTTCATGATCTCAGCCTCTATAACACCGGAGGTTGCGAAAGGGGAGCGAGCAGCGCGGCGGCCTTCTGAAGGACGCCGCGCTCCGTCTTGTAGCTGGCCCGCTTGATGGACTCCTCGAGAGGAAACCAGGCAACGGCCTCCACCTCCCAATCGTGATCCTCTTCGCTACCGGCCAGGTAACGCATGAGAAAGAAGTGCACGAGCTTGAAGTAGCGGGTGTCGTCGTCACGCGAGTAATAAAAGTACTTGATGTAGCCGAGGGGCGCCACTATGTCGCCCTCCATGCCGGTCTCCTCACGCACTTCGCGGAGGGCGGCCTGCTCGGGCTTCTCGCCCTCATCCACGATGCCCTTGGGCAGGGCCCAGACCTTGCCGGCCTTCAGGGAGATCAGAGCCACCTCCGGTCCGGCCTCACCCATCCGGTAGAGCACGCCCCCTGCGGAGATCTGCCGCCCTTTCCTGGCCACCCCGCAACTCCTAACCTTGAGGTTCCGGTCCACTAGAGTTCGTACAGTTCCCGTTCGCTCAGTATCTCAACGCCCTCGGCAGCAAGGACCTGCTCGGCTTCGGCGATGGCCGACAGCTCCATGAGCAGCACCGCGGTCTCCCGGTCTTTCACCACAAAACCGTAGGCGTCCTCTACGTTTATCCCCGCTCCACCCAGGATGTTGAAAATGCGGTGCAGGCCGCCGGGCCGGTCGTCCATGACGGCGGCGAGGATCTCTTTCTTGAAGGCGGAGAAACCCTCTGCCTCCAGTGCCTGGCAGGCCAGGTCGGGATTGTCCGCCAGCAGCTTGACCACCCCGAAATCGCCCACCCCGGAGATAGTGATAGCCCGGATATTGACACCGGCCTCCGTCAGGATCTTGGTCATGTGTTCCAGCCGGCCGGGCTGGTTCTGGGCAAAGACATTTATCTGGTGCGCCATGTGCCATCCCCCCTCCGCCTCAAACGACGTCGCTGTTTCACTTAAACGGTGGTCCTAGTGGTTACGGCGCAGGTCCTCGACGCGCGCCGCCTTGCCCTCGCTGCGCGGCAGGGAGCCGGGCTCCACCAGCTCGACCCTGGGAGTTATCATGATCTCTTCGCGCAGGCCTTCCACGAGCCGGTCGCGCAGGCGGCTGAGCTCCTGCACGTCTCCCTTCCACAGGCCTCCGGTCACCTCTACCATGAGCTTCATGCGGTCCTGCATCTCCACCGTCTCCAGCACTATCCTGTAGTTCGAGCCCACACCCAGGATGGAGAGCAAGACCTTCTCCACCTGCATGGGGAAAACGTTCACTCCCTTGATGACGAACATATCGTCCGTGCGGCCCTTAATGCGCGCTATACGGAGATGGCTGCGGCCACAGGCACAGGCGCCGGGTATGGCGGCCGTGAGGTCTCGCGTGCGATAGCGCAGCAGCGGCATGCCCCTCCGGTGCAGGGCCGTGAGCACGAGCTCCCCCTCTTCGCCCTCGGCCACCCGCTCCCCGCTCGCGGGGTCGACGATCTCGGCGACGAAACTGTCCTCCCACAGGTGCATCCCTTGCTTCTCCGGACATTCGAAAGCGACGCCCGGCCCGCTCATCTCGGTCAGGCCGTAGGAGTTATAGGCCTTGATGCCATAGAGCTCCTCGATACGCTCGCGCATACGCTCCGTGTGGGGCTCGGCGCCGATGAAAGCCAGCCGCAATTGCGTATCCGCAGCCGGGTTCAGGCCCATCTCCTGGAAGACCGTGCCCAGGTAGAGAGCATAGCTCGGAATGATGTGGAGGCAGGTCGTGCCGAAGTCCTGCATAAGCCTTATCTGGCGCCGGCTGTTCCCCGCGCCCGCGGGTATGGTCATGGCACCGACGCGCTCGGCTCCGTAGTGGAATCCCAGGCCTCCCGTGAAGAGCCCGTAACCCATGGTGTTCTGGAAAACATCCGACCGGCGCATTCCTACCATGTACATGCAGCGCGCGACCAGGTTGGCCCAGGCCTCGATGTCTTCGCCGGTATGAAAGATGGGGGTGGCCACGCCCGTGGTGCCGGAGGTGGAGTGCACCCGCACGATCTCGTCCTGCGGCACGGCCAGGAAGTTGAAGGGGCCGCTCGCCCGCAGATCCTCCTTGGTCAGAAAGGGAATGCGCCTCAGGTCATCCAGGGTCTTCAACTGCGAGGACTCGAAGTTGGCTTCCCGGAAGGTCTGCCGGTAGTAAGGGCTCCGCTCGCACAGCTCGGTTACGCGCCGCAGGCGCCGCAGCTGCAGGGCCCGCAGTTGTTCAGTGGGAAATGTTTCCAGCTCCTTTTCCCAAAACGGACTCTCATCCATATTCTGCTCCCTTGAAGGCTTCGACTACCGCTAATGCTACCCGCCGAAATCGGCAGGGCGCACGAACTCCGCGGTCCCCGCGGTGCACTGGGGGATGGCCGCCATCAGGTTGGCCATGCGCTCGTAGGGCACGGTCAGGAAGACCACGTCGTCGGGGTATTCTTGCGAACGCCGGGCGGTGATATCGCCCAGGGAGAGATTGGTCTGCCCGGACATCAGCGGATAGGCGATGACGCTGTGGCAGAGGGCGCCCGCCGGCTCGAGGCGCGGGTGCACCCCGTCCCAGTACTGGTCCAGGGCCATCAGGCGGCAGGCCTGGGTCGCATTGCAGAGGAAGACCACGAGGTCCGGCCGGATCGCCGCCGCGGCCATCGGCCCGACGAGGATGCGCTCGGCCAGCCCGGTGGGCGGCGGCGTCCCCATCTTCTGCATACGCTCGAAAGTGACGATGCTGTGGGTTAGCTTCTCGCCCCGGGTAAGGAACCACTGCAGCCTTCTCTTCGGTTGCCCCGACGCGGGCTCCATGAGTCCGCAGTGCCAGGTGCCGCCAGGACAGGCCGAATTCCCCGGCTCGATGATGAAGGAATTCCCGCTGTCCGCCTCTTTCAGGGCGAGGCAGAACCGGACTTTCTCGCGCTCTCCCTCCATCTCTTCATTGGTATAAGTGACGGCTACCGGTTCGCCGGGCAGTCCGAGCAACTCTTTGAGACGGCCGGCATATTCCTCCCAATCCAACGCGCTCACCCCCTCGCTGTGCGCCTTTACTGTCCACGGATTGCGTTGATGATTTTCGGGTCCAGATCCTCGAAACGCTCCAGCCACTCCACCCGTTCTTTGCGGAGAGCCGCCGAGAGAGCCTCGCTCTCAGCCGGCTCGTAGTAGTTGGCCAGCTTGAAGCGCTCCATGTCGATTCCGGGTATCTCCTCTGCGACATCGAAACCCCAATAGCCGTCCTGCTTCCATTTTATGGTACCCCGGGCTATCATCTCGATGATGCGCACGGAGTCCTTCACCGTGATGTTCTCTCCCTCGCTGCCCCCGAACATACCAGTGTTCAGGTTGTAGCACTGGATATCGGGGTTCTTGCGGAGTATGTCCAGGAAGATGTTCCCCTCCTCGGCCTCGGAGCCCACAATGAAGGGATTGGTGCCGACGACCCGGATGGCCCGGCCCGCCATGGTGGGATCGCCGGCTGAGGTCTCAATGGACTCGCCCAGCATGAAAGCCGCCGCGCCCCACTCGGGGCTCAGCTTGGCAATGGGCGGTACCACGTCGTTGCGCCGGGTGATAAAGATGACGTAGTTCACCCGGGGCAGGTCGATGCTGCTGTCGGTGAAGGCCACATCCGAGCGCTTCACCATGGCCCGGCCATTGGAGGTGAGGCTGGTGTCGTTGAAGTCTATGCGCCGGCTCTCCGGGTGGATCATAACGTTCTCCAGGATGGCGCGCGGGCTGAGGCAAGCGGCATAGAGCAGCGGCTGGCTCTCCAGGTCCAGGGCGTCCGTCTTTACGTAATAGGAGTCCTCGGTGCCCAGGGACCTGCCGTCCGGCTGCAGGATGACCACGTCATCCTGGCGGATGATGACGCGCTCGGGGAAATCCAGCCAGTGCGAATGGCAGGTGAGGCTGGTCTTGCCCGTACCCGAGAGCCCGAAGAAGAGCAACCCGCAGTCCCGAAGCCCATCTCCGTCCTTCACGCGGATTATCTTGGAGCCGGCATGGAGGCCCAGACAGCCGCCTTTCTTCACCCTGTACATCAGCTGGCGCAGCATGGCCTTCTTGTTCTCGCCCTTGTAGTCCGTGCCCAAGATGATGGTGTATCCCTCATCCGGAAATACCAGAACGCGGCGGTCCGGCCACTCCGGGACGGTAATGGTGACGAAATCCGGCTCCGCATCCGGATTCTCCGGTATGAAGAGGGTATTTCCCCACATGAGGGGGATGCGGGCGAAGCCGTTGGTGACATACACGCGCGCCCGGAATCGGAAGTTCTCGTGCAGGCACATGACCCGGTCCAGGCGGATCATCTCCTGGCCCTTGATATAGTCGAAGACATCCTGGAGGAGTATCTCCGTCTCGGGGCTGGGCTTCTTGTTGTGGAAGACCTCGGTGAACTTGGCGCTGCGGTTGCGTACCTCGGTAACCACCGCGAGATTGCCGGCCTGGGTTATGATGCCTCCCTGTTCGAGCGCCCATGCGCGCAGTTCCTCATCGGAAGGATTATCGATTATCCTCTTGGGTCTAAAGCGTCCTTCCAGTTCCATGAGCTCACCTTTCTTATGATCCGTTTCTATTTTCCGGCAGCCCCAGTATAAACATTATAGTTATTATCCACGCCCCAACAAGAAGTAGACAAACAGTGCCCTGCACTGTTTGTCTACTCATGCGTTGAAGACCGCCACCTTATAGTCCCGGTGCTTGTGGAACCCGAGCGAGCGGTAGAGAGCGAGGGCGGGGAGGTTGTGCGCGTCGGTATTGAGGGTGACGCCGGCGCCGGAGGCCAGGATATCCGAGCAGAGCAGGGAACAGGCGGACGCGGCGTAGCCGCGTCCGCGGTAGGCTGCGAGCGTAAAGACGCCGCCCAGGCTCGCCACCCCGGTGATGCGGACCTCCAGGTCCGCTTTGGACACCGCCCGGCCATCCGCCTCGCAGAAGACGGTATCCCGCTTCTGAATCAGCTCGGCGGCGTAACGCCGCACCGCCGCCTTGCGCCAGCCATCCGGCCCCAGCAGCTCACGCTGCAGCCCCTCCTCCAGCGCCGCTACCTGCTCCAAATCGTCGGAGACCGCGTAGCGCGACTCCCGGTCCTGGCGGGGCCGGAAATCCGGCCCCGCCAGGAGCAGCATAACCTCGTCCTCCACGAGCTTCAGATATCCCATTTCGCGCGCCATAGCGGTGAGCAAATCCTCCATGAGCCTGGCCTCGCCCATGACGAGCACGGGGCGCATCCCCTGCCGCAGCGCCGCATCGGCCAGCTCAAGCAGTTCCGCCGGCTGGTTCACGTGAAATCTCCAGATGCCCTGGTTGTCGTGGCAGAGCAGGGCGACCAGGTCGCCGTCGGCGAACAGACCGAGGTAGGAGCCCTGCCCGATCAGGCCCAGGTTATTCAGGCCCGACTTGACGATGTTGTGGATGAGGCCCTGGTTGAGCACGGGATCCCCACCCAGCAGGTTGAGCGCCAGGCGTGTCTCCGAGGGGGCCAGTAGCCTGATCTTCATAACGTCTTTCATCGCCTTATAGTATGCCCTAAGAGCCCGAGACCTGCATGGCGGCAAAAGGAAAGGGGCACGAAGGGCATGCCTCATCCGGCCTCCTGAACGGCGTCTGCTACAATGGGTACATGGAACCGAATAAAGCAGCAGCACGTTACCTTGAGGAATTCGAGAGAAACTACCCCTTTCCCCTGGATGATTTTCAGCGGGCGGCCATTGAGAGCTTGAACTCCGACAGCTCCGTCCTGGTCGTCGCCCCCACCGGCTCCGGCAAGACGGTCGTAGCCGAGTACGCCGTATTCCTGGCGCAGAATTCCGGCGCGAAGGCCTTCTACACCACCCCGCTCAAAGCCCTGAGCAACCAGAAGTTCCGCGACTTCTCACGCATTTACGGCGACGGCAAGGTCGGCCTCTTGACGGGAGACAACACCATCCACCCGGAGGCGCCACTCATAATAATGACCACCGAGATCCTGCGAAACATGATCTACGAGCAGTCCGAGACCCTGACGGACCTACGGTACGTGATCCTGGACGAGTGCCACTACCTGACCGACCCATTCCGGGGAGCGGTCTGGGAGGAGATAATCATCCTCCTGCCCGCCGACGTCAAGATCGTGGGCCTGTCGGCGACCGTGGCCAATCCGGATGACTTCGGAGGCTGGATGAACGACCTGCGCGGCGAGATGGTCGTCGTCCAGAGCGAGCGCCGGCCAGTACCCCTGCGCCACTACTACTTCATCAACGGCACCATGGTGAACCTCTTCTCGGACAACGCCGAGCGCACCGTGTGCAGCGCGGAGCAGGCCGCCAGGAGCAAGGGCGGAAAGAGCAACGGGGAGAAAGCCCAGGCGCGCGCCTCCCGCAACCTGATACCGAAGCGGTCCCAGGTCGCCTACCGTCTGGGCCAGTCGAAGATGCTGCCCGCCATCTACTTCATATTCTCCCGGGCCGGATGCGACGCCGCAGTCATGCACTGCCGGGAGGACGGACTGGACCTGACCACCCCTGAGGAGAAGGCCGTCATCGAGAAGCAAGCGCTGGAGAGGGCCGCCTGGCTGCCCGAAGAGGACCTGCGGGTCTTCGGCTTCGATCACTTCCTGAACTCGCTGAAGCTGGGGCTGGCCGCCCACCACGCAGGCCTCTTGCCCATCTTCAAGGAGATAGTCGAGGATCTCTTCGCACAAGGCCTGGTCAAGGTGGTCTTCGCCACGGAGACCCTCTCCCTGGGCATCAACATGCCCGCCAAGACCTGCGTCATCGAGTCGCTCTACAAGTTCCAGGGGGAGACCCACGAGATGCTCACCTCCACGCAGTACACCCAGTTCACCGGGCGGGCGGGACGGCGCGGCATCGATAAGGTGGGCAACGCCGTCATCCTCTACAGCCCCTTCGTCACCCTGGGTGAGGTGCAGCATCTGGCGCGCACCGCGAGCCTGCCCATCACCTCCAGCTTCGGCATCTCCTACAACATGGCCGCCAACCTGCTCAGGAACTACGACTTCACCGAAGCGGTCCACGTTCTGAACCTGAGCTTCGCGCAGTATCACGCGGACAAGGAAGTCGTGCGCCTGGAGCGCAACTTGAAAAAGCTGGAAGGGCGTATCAAGAAGCTCTTCGAGAAGATGTCCTGCGAGCGGGCTGAGGCCGAGGACTATCTGGAGGCGCGTGCTCGTCTCTCCCGGCTGGAGAAGGAGTTGGCCTTGCGGCACCACCGGCGCAAGGCCGAAGCCATAAACCACGAGTTGCAGGAGTTGGTCGCCGGCGACGTGCTGGTGATAGACCGCAGCGGTAAACGGCGCGCCGCGGTGGTCCTGAGTATGGGAGAGGATAAGGTGGGCAATCCGCGCATCAAAGTCCTGGACCGGTATGGGCGCTACCTCAACGCCATCTACCGGCATTTCCGGACGCCGCCGCAGGCCATCGGCCACATCGAGGAGAAACACCTTTCACCGGTGACCAAGAAGAACAGGAAGTTCCTCATGGACGCGCTGGCCAAGTTCGAGCTGCCTCCCCGGCTGCCCACTGAGGAGCTGGAGGAGGACCATCCGGACCGCACGCTGCGCCAGGAGGTCGAGGAGACTCGCGCGGACCTGGAGCTGCATCCCTGCCACCAGTGCGAGCGGCGCGAGGAATGTCAGAACGCAGCCCGCACTGCCGGCATCCTCCATAAGGAGATGGAGGAGCTAAGGCGGCAGATGGGAGCTCGCAGCGATGTGGCTTCTCGAAAGCTGCAGAATGTGCGCGCAGTCCTGAACCAGCTTGGATACCTGGATGACGACCGGCCGACACATAAGGGCGTCATGCTCTCCGCCATCCACAACGAGTGCGACCTCCTGCTGACCGAATGTCTCAGCGCGGGCGTTTTCCACGAACTGGAACCATCGGAGTTGGCGGCGTTCGCCTCAATTTTCGTCTTCGAATCCCGGGACGGCGGCGCGCCCCGCTGGCGAGGCGGCAGACTCATCCGGCCGCTGATGCTGCGCGAGGTGAGGCGCCCCAAGCTGCGAGCGGCTATCGCCCGCGCCCGCGCGATGGAAGCCAAGCTTAAATCCGTGGAGCAAGCGGAGAGCCTGGACCTCCTCCGGCAGACGGACATCGGCTTCGTGAACGTGGTTTACGACTGGGCCGAGGGGATGGAGTTGGAGTACATCATGGACACCTATCCACAGTACTCCGCCGGGGACTTCGTGCGGTCCATGAAGCAGGTGCTCGACATACTCCGCCAGATCCAGCAAGTGGTGGAGGACGACTTCCTGAAGGACGGCATATCCGCCGCCATGAGCGCAGTGAATCGCAGCGTCGTAGCTTATACCTCGGTGGTGGACTCCATGGCCTTTGAGAATGTCTAGGGCGATAGCACGGCCGGCGCGTCCGGCCGGCCGAACCACCCTTATTGCCGCTGACAACCCAGCCAGCTTCGCTTAAGCCTGCAGCATATCAAGAGTTTTAAGCGTCGTGTCGATATAGTAAAGTTAAGAAGCCCCTTTCGGGAGATTATTGCCGCGAGATGCCCACCGGTAGGGATGGTTGAGGTGGAGATAGACGGAGAAGCTAGGTAGAAGTGGTAAAGAAGGCGGTTGCCACCGGTATCTTTTTCCTGACGCTGATGGCGACATTTGTGGGATTGCCCCTGGCGAGCCGGCTGCCGCAGGTCGTCGCGGAGACGCAGGCGGCGCAGGCTACCACAGCCGCGCCCGCCAAACCCGGCGTAACCTGGGGAGACTATAGATACACCCTCACCAACATCGTTCCCTCCGATGATCTCGACCCCCAGAGCACCATCATCAACGACTACCGGGGCCTGCAGGGCCATGACACCTTCAACTCGGCCAATTTCGTGCACCTGTACATAACCATCGAGTGGCCCACCAACCTGAACATCGAGCCTCCCGGGTCATTCACACCGCTGCAGCTGAAATTACACACTGGAAGCGGGACCTTCTGGCTCTTCGGCAAGGACGCCGTCAAAGATTCCTTCATCTGGCGTCCTCTGGTGCGCTACCCCAGCTATTCGGGCGGCCCGGCGACGAAGGTGTTCTTCACCTTTGACACCCATGGCGCGGCCATAGACCCGGCCAGGGCTTATGTCGAGGCGGTGGGGTTGCAGCAGGTGGTGAACGACAGCCTCGTGGATCTGAACTATTCCTGGCAGAGAACACATTTCGAGTACCATCGGGTAGGCAGCACAGCGGTGACCGGTAGCTTCACCTCTCCCAGCATGGCTATCGATCCCAACTTGGGCACGACCCAGTACTCCTCGACCCCGTTGGTGAACGTCCCCATCAGCGAGATCACCCAGTAAGCGAACTTCGCCGGGTGACGCCGGTAATCGTTTTACCAAGTGCAAATAGAATTGCATTTGGTGTCACTATATGAAATACTATTTGCATGAAGATTCGAAGCTATTGGCTGGCACAAATCGAAGAAGCCTGGCAGGCCCGCCCCCTGGTATGGCTTTCCGGCGTGCGGCGTGTCGGCAAGACCGTGCTCAGTCAGAGCCTGGATCGCACTGAGTACTTCGATTGCGAGTTGCCCCGTGTCAGGCGGCTTATGGATGACCCTGAATCGTTCCTGACGGACCATCAAGGCAAGAGAATAGTCCTGGATGAGATCCACAGGCTTGAGAATCCGACCGAGCTTCTGAAGATTGCGGCCGACCATTTTCCGAAGACGCGAATCCTTGCCACGGGGTCATCAACCCTGCAAGCGTCCGCTAAGTTCCGAGATACGCGCACCGGAAGAAAACGTGAGATATGGTTGACCCCTATGATGAGCCAGGATCAGCAGGACTTCGGTGATACCGATCTCCGTCATCGCTTAACAAGCGGAGGACTACCTCCCTTTTTCCTGCGAGGAGAACCGGAGGAAAGGGATTTCCAGGAGTGGATCGATTCCTTCTGGGCCAAAGACATTCAGGAACTCTTTCGGCTGGAACGCCGCCACTCGTTCCAAAGATTGCTGGAGTTGCTCTTCTCACGCAGCGGCGGGATATTTAAAGCGACTACCTTTGCCAGGGTCACCGAACTGAGCAGAACCTCGGTCTCCAATTATCTGAAGGTCTTGGAGGCGACATGGGTTGCCCATGTGATCAGACCCTTTTCCACACGGACTTCAACAGAGATCATCTCTGCCCCCAAGGTCTACGCATTCGATACGGGTTTCGTCAATTACTTCAAAGGTTGGAGGGAGCTGCGACAGGAAGATCTAGGAATCCTTTGGGAACATTATGTCCTGAATGAGTTGCAGAGCCGTGGCTATGGCCCTTGGATCCGCTATTGGCGTGATAAGCGCGGGCACGAAGTGGATTTCGTGTTGCTCAAGCACGGCAAGAACCCGGACGTGATCGAGTGCAAATGGTCGGCTGACAACTTTGATGCTCGCGGCATGCGAGCATTTCGCGAAAGATATGCGCATGGAGCCAATTTCGTTGTAGCAGCAGATGTAGATAGGGCTTTCCGGCGGAAGATCGCCAACATCTCCGTTACTTTCGTGAATATCCAGGGTTTGATGGATGCATCGGTATCGTGAATAGCCAGCCCTGCGGGGTTACTGGCCGTCGACCTCCACGTGCACGTGGTTGCCGTCTTCGCCCGTGTAGTAGTAGCCGATATCTGACTGAAAATACCTGGAAAGGTCGTTGACCGTCCCGACCACGCTGACCCCCGCCTGCACCCGGTCCCCCACTTTGACTGTCAGCGCGCCCATATGCAGGAGTTCCACGACGACGTCCGCACGCCCGTCGGGCCTGATCTTCACGACGTTGTCGTGGTAGGCGTTATAGAGCATGTAGGGCGAGGCCACCTCCACCGTTCCGGTGACCGGCGCCAGTACCGGGCAGCCGGCGCGTGAGCCCACATCCACGGCCGTGGTCGCATTGGTGCCCCGGTAGCGGCTGGCCTCGATCCAGTAGTAGGGATCGCCGGCAGGGCCGAGCATCAGGTCCGTGGGGGTGTTGTCGTAATTGTCGTTGCCCATGCAGCCGCCCTGCGGCTGCATGGTCCTGGCGTTGGCTGAGCCGGCGCCGACATCGGACACCGGCGCCTCATGGTACATGATGCCCACCAGTTGCTCGTAAGAGACCGGGCCCAGCAGCGTGAGCCCGTCCACCGTAGCCAGGACGAAGGGCGTAGGCCCGCTCAGCGGGAGATATTGCAGGTAGATGGGCCGTTCAGCGACGATGCCCTGGCTGGAAGTGATTACCATTCCCACGTCCTGGTCCACCCCCACTTCACCGTTGACCCGCACGGTGGCTCGCGTGCCCGGCTCCACCTTGTACGCGGTCGTGACGCTGGTCGCGCCCGTCAAGTACCTGACCTGTACGTCGGCACTCTGGGTCGCCGGATTCATAAGGATCAGCCATTCATCGAAGCCGGCCCGCGTGCAACCTTCGGCGAAATACCAGGTCTTCGAGGGCGTCGAGCTGCCCGAAGCGACAGAGCCACCTCCCACGCCGCCCGCATAGCTGAAGTACATGGGCCGCTCTGCGACTATCGGTTTGTCCGAACCGAGCTGGATGGAGACGTCCTTCCCGTCACCCACCTCGCTCCGCACGACCATGGTAGAACGGCTCCGCGGCTGTACCTTCACGCTGCGGGTTACCGAGGCGCCCCCTGAGGTCAGAAAAGCCACGTTGGCGGTGGCCGTCTCCGAACCCGGATTGAACATGCAGAGGTATTCGTCGAACCCGGCCCGTGTGGTGCCCTCGGCGAAATACCAGGCGGTGGAGATGGCGGGGGCCCCCATGGCATCGTGCCCCCCGCTGATCCCCTTTATGTAATTGAAGTACATGGGCCGCTCGGCCACCACGGGCGCATCCGAACTCGCCCGGATAGATACGTCTTTGTTCGGCCCCGCCAGCGCATTGACGGAGAGGGTGCCGCGCGAATAGGGGCCCACGGGGAAGCTCCACTTGCCCGCGATACCGCCGGCCTCCATGAGCTCCACCTGGACCTGGGCCGTGCCCGCATCGGGGTTCAGCACGCAGAGCCATTCTTCGAACCCCGCGCGCGTGGTTCCTTCCGCGAAATACCATTCGGTGGATTTAACGCTCGAACCCGCCGCAACATGGTTGCCGGCCCAGACGCCGCGGTAGTTAAAGTACATGGGCCTCTCCGCCACGATGGGCACGTCCGAGGCCACGGTGACGGAGACGTCCCGCTCCGGACCCACTTGCTGGTTCACGTAGAGCGTATAGCGGGTTCCCGGTTGAAGAGTGTCGTAGCGGGACATGGGGGCTCCGTCGGGAAAAAGGAATCCCACGCCGATGTGCGCCGGCTGGTCGCTGGGATTCAGGATGCAGAGCCATTCGTCAAAGCCGTGCCTGGTACAGCCCTCGGCGAAGTAGAAGACGGTGGCGGGCTGCGGGAATCCGCAGATGTCGTCGCCCCCGGCCCAGCGGTAAGGCGCCGCCTCCGCCGCCATCGCTACTGGCGCGGCCGGCAGCGCGAAACCGGCCGCCATGATAGCCACGGCCAGACTAGCGAACAGCATCCTCTTTCGCATCGTAGATAGACCTCGCATCTCTAAGTATTCTAACCGCTTGCGGGCCATCCCTTCTGCTTCCCGCCGGCGCTCCCCCGCAGAGCTCAAGTTGCGGCCGCCAAGTAGATAAACAGTGACAGGCAGTGTTTATCTACCACGAACCGGTTTTCGGCGGGGTAGGGATTGATAGGCGCGGAGGATTCACCGGGGCCGCTCGTGAAATATATTCCCAGCAGATAGGATGAGGTATGACTATGCCCTTCGAGCGAAGACTGAGCTCCATATTGACGACCATATGCCTGGTGGCTCTCCCGGGACTCGCCGTCATTCTCTATCTCCCGCACCGGGTGCCCATCGACTACTCCGTTGCCATCCTCTCTCTCGTGACTATAGGAGTCATGGCCATCGTGATGAACCTGGTGAACATCTTCCCGGCGCGCGGCGGGAAGATGTTCATACGCGTCCCTCCGTTCTTCCTGGGGCTCGTCCCTTTCTACTTCGTCATCTGCGTGCTGGTCTTCTACACCGGCGGCCTTGCGAGCCCCTTCTACTGTCTGCTGCTGGTGGGCCCCCTGGTGGCGGGGACCCTCTTCACGCTCTCCCTCTCCATGGTGAGCACGGCCATACTCGCCATCTTTTACCTGGCCGTGATCTTCGGCTACTCCAACGCGGTCCTGCATGACCTGCAGCCGATAGCCTTCAACCTCGTCTATCTCTTCCTTACCTGCTTTATAGCCAACCGCGTCGCGCAGGAGTTGAAGCGGCAGCAGCTATCCCGCGACGAGGTTTTGAACCTGAGCGGTTTCATCCATCAGATCGATAAGGCCAAGACGGATTTCATCTCCACCGTATCCCACGAATTGCGCACGCCGCTCACCTCCATCCAGGGATTCAGCGAGATGCTGCGCTCCCGCGAGCTGGCACCGGAGAAGCGCGGCGAGTTCTACGAGATAATCCTGAACGAGTCGGAGCGCCTCTCGCGCATGATCACCAACCTGCTGAACCTGTCCAAGATCGACGCGGGCGCGGAGCTCGACAAGGAGATGCTGGACATCGGCCAGGTCATCGAGGAGAACATCACATTCTTCCGCACCCAGACCGTCCGGCACACCATCACTTACAAGGAGCGTAAGAGGCTGCCACTCGTCTACGCCGACCGCGATCGCGTGCACCAGATAATGCAGAACCTCATTTCCAATGCCATCAAGTACTCGCCCGAGGGCGGGCCCATCGAGATAGACACCGGCATAGAGGGAAAGTTCATGAGGATATCCGTGACCGACCGCGGCCTCGGCATCCGGGAGCAGGACCTGCAGTCCATCTTCGAGCGATTCCGGCGCAGTGAGGACAGTGCCGTTGCCGAGATCGGCGGTACGGGCCTGGGGCTGGCCATCATCAAACACCTGGCCGACATGCACAAAGGCCAGGTCCGGGTGGCCAGCGAATACGGCCAGGGGAGCACCTTCTCGGTGCTGCTGCCAATAAAGGGAAGTTGAGCATGGAGTTCCGGACAAACCTCTGGCAGACCCTCTCCCACTCGCTCTGGGTGATGATACCGGTGATGATCGGGTGCCTTCTGCTGCCTCACCGCGTGGAGATAAGCTATGGCCCGTTGCTCGCCTTGCTGCTGGCCTCCTTTCTCGTGAATATGGCGCTGGCCATCGCGCCGGTGGAGGGCGTCCTCCTGCGCCACTTCACCGTCTCCTACCTCTTCGGCAGCGGTATGTTCGTCGCGGCCACCCTGGTAGCCATATACGTCACCGGGGGCGCCTTCAGCCCGGTCTTCCCTCTGCTTCTGCTGATCAGTTCCTTCGGCTTGGCTTACTTCGCTTACCTGCACAGCTTCTTCCTGCTGGCGGGGACCGTATCCGCCGCCTATCTCCTGACGGTCTTGTTGCGGGGCAACCTCGAACTGAAGGATGTACAGATGCTGGCGGTGCAGGTGGCGAGCTTCTTCGTGGCGGGCTATTTCGTCAACCGGTTAGACGCGGAGAGCCGCGAGCAGGTGAAGCAGAAGGAGGAGGCTCTGGCCGAGCTGAAGCGGATATCCGAGATGGAGAGATCGACCTCCGACTTCGTCTCCGCCGTTTCTTTCGAGATGCGCACCCCGCTCACGTCCATCCAGGGATTCGTGGAGATGCTCCTCCAACAGGATTTCTCCCCGGATAAGGAGCGCGAGTTTGCCGAGATAATCAACGACGAGGCCTTGCGCCTCACAGCCCTGGTCGAGGACCTGCTGGACATATCGCGCCTGGAGTCAGGGAAGGCGCATCTCGTATGCAAGGAGGTCAGCCTGGGGCGCCTGGCTGAGGAGAATCTGCCTTTCCTGGAGCCGGTCTGCGGACTCTCTTCCGTCAGCTTCGCAATGCCGCCCGATCTGCCAACCGTCCACGCGGACCCGCAGCGCCTGGATAAATCCTTCGCCAATATCTTCAAGTTCGTGGCCACCAAGTGCGAGCCCGGTAGCCGGGTGACCATCTCCGCTAAGGCTGACGCCAGCGACCTGGTGCTTACCATCAGCTTCCGCGAGTCCCGGACGCGGCGTGTCAACCCCATCGGCGCCCCACAGGACACCCAGGAGAACATCCGGCCGGAACACGGTGACCTGGGGCTTGCCCTTGCGCAGAGAATCCTGCTGGCCCACCGGGGCAGCCTCAACCTGGTGAACATCCCGGGGAAATGGTCCGACGTGGTCATGCGGCTGCCCCTGGCGGCGGAACGGGCGCAGGAACCGGAACCAAGGCTGCACTCCCAAGACCTGCACCTGCAGACCGACGACCAATCGTAACCGCAGCAACAGAGTGAACGAAGGGCTTTGACCCTTTCGTTTACCGAGCTAGGGATGCGCGTGCCGGCACAGTTCGGAGATGAGCATTCCCGTCAGGATGAGAGCGCATCCGGTCCAGCCGCGCGCTCCCAGCTGCCCCCCCCCAGGATGGCCATGCTGAAAATCACCCCGAAGACCGGCTCCATTATCAGGATCACAGCCATGCGGGATAGCGGAAGCTCCCTCTGCGCATAGCCCTGTACCCAGAAGGCCAGTGCCGATCCGAAGATTCCGCAGACAGCCACGGAGAACCAGACGAATTTCAGCGGGCGCAAGACGGCCTTCTCGGTAATGAGCCCGAAAGGGTAACGCCCACGAACAGCACCCCCATCTGCACGGCGGTCAGCACCAGCAGGTCCACGATGGGGGCGTAGATATCCATGGCTATCACGTAGAGCGATAGCAACACGGTGCTGCCAGGAGCATCACGTCGCCTATGCTTCCGCGGGTATGCGGCTGCACGGTGAGAGTAATCAGCCCGACCAGCGCCGTCACTACTCCGATAAGCTCCCGCGAGTCCGGGCGCTTATTCAGCATCACGACGGACAGCAGGGGGATGAAAACCACGAACATGCCGGTGATGAGGGCGGCGTTGCTCGCCATGGTCCCCTGCAGCCCGAAGGTCTGCAGCGTATAGTAAACGTAGAGCAGCACGCCCAGGAGCAATCCCGCTCTCAACCCCGCCGAGCTGGGACTTTCGCCGCGCAGCACAACCGCGGGCGCGGTGATGCAGAAGGCCAACCCGAACCGCAGAGCCATGAACCAGAAGGGCGGTAGGTAATCCAGCAAGCGTTTGATCAGCGCAAACGTGTCTCCCCAGACGACCGTGATGCCGAAGAAGGCCAGGGTCGATGACCTCGCCGCCGCTCCATACTCTACCTGGGCGACCAGGCCGGGTAGCGGCCCCTCCCGATGGTAGTGGGGGTTTCACCGGATGCTGGCTGCGTCTTGGAGATCATGACGTCGGTATTCGCGGCCGTCCCGAAACCGGAATTCGTCCCCGCGTGATAGGCCAACTGAGCGCCGTCCGGGCTGAAGTCCGGATGTCCCAGTACGAAACCGGGGCCGACCATGGAGAGCTGCCTCTTCACTATGCCATCGGTGCCCAGTATCTTCAGTTGCGTATCCGGCTCGCTCCAGATCACGGCCGCGAGCGAAGCACCGTCGCGGGAGTAAACGGCCTCAAAGCAGTAGCGCTGTATGAGCGTCTCGCCGCCGGACGCGAGGTCGCGCAGGGTCAGGTCCCCAAAATCATCGCGACCCCAGTCATGCCCGATAAGGGGAGAGAGGTCGCCGGGCATTTTGACAAAGAGTAGTTTTCCCCCGTCCGGGCTTGCGGCGGGGTTCTGAGCTGCGGATTGGATTACCTGGACCTGGCGAGAGAGGATATCGACGGTCACTACCTGGGGTATCAATTTGCTGGCGACGTTTTTCACGCCGGTGGCGTAGAGGACCGAATCGCTTCCCCAACTGGTATTGCCGAACCAGGGATCAACGCCTTGTGCTATCCAGGAGGAGCGGAAATCTCCGCTCCAGAGATCGGTCTGGTTGCCGCTAGCCACATCGATCACAACCAGAGTGGGCACACTGTCGCCCCGCATCAGCCACGCTGACAGTCTTTCCCCATTCGGGGAGAAGGCGAGCCCGCCATAAGCATTGGCGGGATCGGTGGTAAGTTGGCGTTCGTCGCTGCCGTCCTCGTTGGCGATACAGACCTTGGAATAATCCTTCACGTAGGCGATCTTGGCTTGCCCGGTACCGCCATCCTGGTCGCCGCCGCTCTCCACCTCCACGGCCTTACCCCAGGAGGGCATGGTGCCGGAGGTGAGGGTCGAGATGTTGGCGCCATTGGCGTCCGCCAGCATGAGCTGGCCGTTCCGCTCGAAGACCATGCGGGAGCGGTCGGGCGAGAGGGCCGGATTGGTATCCTCGGGCCCCCGGGTAAGGACGGTCTCCGACTTCGCGTTCAGGTCCACGCGATAGAGTTTATGGTTTTTCTGGCTGTTCGAGGTCTGCAGATCGCCGTGGGAGATGAGGGGCGCCTGGTTGCCAAAGAAGTCGAAGGCTCCCTCCGCCAGGCCTTTGCCCGTGGTATCGGGAGTTATCGGTGGCGCATCCTGGAACTGAACGCCCGTGCCGTCCGGGCTCATCACGGCGATCCACCGGGAGTCGCTGCGCCGGCCGCGCATGAAGGCCAGCTTGTCCCCGTCCGGCGAGAACTGCAGGTACTGGATGGCCAGGCCTCCGCCCATATCCACCACCGAGGAGAAGTCCGTCAGCTCGCGGTCGGAGCCGTCGTCCTCCATCCGGAAGATATCGTCAAAGCGCGCCTGGACGGTACCCGGAAGGCCGGGGATGGTTCGCACGAAGTAGAGACGGCCCGCCGGATCGAAGCATGGCGCGAATCCGCTTGCCAAGGTCTCCAGGCCGTTGTCGGGCGCGGTCATCCCCGACAGCCGCACCTTCTTCACCACCGCGTCTTTGGTATCCTGGGAACTCGAGAACGAGGTGAAGACGACGGTTTTGCCGTCGGGCGATAGCCTCGGGTTGGCTTTCTTGTCGGAGGTGGCCGTGAGCCGGGTCTCCCCGGTTTCATCGGGCCGGATGAGCCAGATGTCGGTCCCCCGCACAAAGACGATAGCATCCGCTGGGCCCTCTCCCCCGCCACCCCCGCCTTTGCTCGAGGACTTGCAGCCACCCAGCACGGGCACGGCGAGGAGAAGCGCCACCAGCACTGGGGGAATTGCCTTCAGTAACAGACTCGCCCGCCTTCCGCTCATGTTAGCCCTCCATGTTCATGTTGAGAAACCGTCCGACCGGATAGGTAAGTCCATTATAGCCTAAAGCCCGACGCAGGCGGGCTTCGGACGCCGCCGGAGAGGAGGGCTCTGTGGGTCACCGGCGCCACGCGAGGGATGGCGGCCTGCTGCCTGGGCCATGGGCGCCACATCGTTGTATAATCAATACTTGACAGAATTGACCCCGAGCTAAGCGAGGTGCGCCATGCCCGAGTGCCTATCCTGCCACAGGGAGATAAGCGGGACGGCCCGCTTTTGTCCCTTCTGCGGAGCGGAACTCCAAGCCGGGAAAGAGGAACCAGACAACGCAGAGAATCGTGCGGCGCGCGGGGCGGCTTCCCCACCCTTTCCCCCCGGAACGGCTGCGGCAGAAACCGCAACCGTAGCAAACCAGCCGAAGGTCCCCCAAGGCAAGAGGACCGGCATGGTGGTCGGCATTTTAATAGGCGCGATAGGCCTGCTGGTACTCGGGGCAGTCATCGGCCTGGGCATCGGATCGGGCGTCCATTTCCTCAGGGGGCCCCTGGATACGACCAATGCATACATCCGGGCGGTCAATAACGGTGATGCTGCGACTGCCTACAACCTGCTGGCTCCGGAGGCTTCGCAGCGCCGGGACCGCAGCCTGGAAGAATTCAACCAGGCCGTCGTACAGCCAGCCGATAACCGCTTGCGTTCCTGGCGAACCAGCGGAGTGGATTTCCCCAACGGGACTTCTCACGCCAGCGTGACCGTGACCGAATCCTTCCGGACAGGAGAGAGCGGGGATTTTCGGTTTCTGATCCGGAAGGTGGATTCCCGCTGGCTCATCACGGATTATTTCGCGCTGTGATTCACGCTCTGATCGCAGTAGCCGGCGCGGGCCGCCGGCTTTGAGGGAAAGGACGGGAAGGTGCAAGAACTCATAGAGACCCCCTCGAGATTCGCCGAAAACAACCGGGTGGTGAGCTACGGCAAATTCGCTCAGCCCTTCCGGGAGCTGAACATCCTGGACGTGGACTTTCGCGACAAGAGGGGCAAGACCCCGCGCTGGATGCGCGACCTGCGTCTCAAAGAATGGCAGCACTTCGGCATCATCCATCCCGAGTATTACCTGGGCTTCGTGGCCTTCGATTCCAAGTACATGTCCACCTCCTTCTGCTACATCTTTGACCGCAGGCAGAAGAAGGTCTTCGAGCACCACAAGGAGACGGGACCCTGGGCCATGACCGTCAGCCGCGAACTATGGGACGGCTGGACCTATTTCAAACAGCCCGGCTACAACATCGAGATGCATAGCTGGCTGGAGAAGGGCCGCCATGACCTGACCGTGCGCATCAAGGCGAAGCGCGGATTACCGGCTCTGGAAGCTGATCTCAGCGTGCTGGAGGATGTGAATCTCTACCAGCCGCTGGTGAGTGTCAGCCCCATAGCCGCGAACCGGCCCCTTTATACCCACAAGGCGGCCTGCCCGGTGGAGGGCGTTGTCCGCTTCGGGGACATCACCTACCAGCTCGACCCCCAGCGGGACATCTCGCTCATGGACGTCCAGAAGACCTTCTACCCCTACCGTAGCTGGTGGAAGTGGGCTACCTTCGCTGGCCGTGATGCGCAAGGCCGCATCATCGCCCTGAACATCTGCGACAATCTCATCGAGGATGACGACATCTATAACGAGAACTGCCTCTGGGTGGACGGCAAGCTCACACCTCTCACGGCGGCCGAATTCAGTTTCGAGGAGGGGAACGCGCTGGCTCCCTGGCACATGCACACCACCGACAGCAAGGTCGATGTGGAGCTGAGGCCGGAGGGAGAGCGCGCCGACAAGATCAATGCGGGCGTCCTCATGTCCGACTTCCACCAGGCCTTCGGCCCCTTCAGCGGCAAACTCATCGAGAACTCCGGCGCGGAGCACGAGGTGACCGACTACTTCGGCCTCGCCGAACACCACCTCTTCAAGACCTGACCGGCTCAAACGCCGAGACCTTGCCGATCAACTACAATCCGGGGCCCCGGATTGTAGTTGATCGGCAAGGATTATGATTCGTTACCCGCAGTCCCACCCGGGAAACCGAACGTGAAGTTCCCTGCAATAATCTGCACAGGCACCAGCGTGTGCCCAGATTGCCCGACGCGGCTCCCCCCTACCTCCTTGGCCATGCAAATCATGCGTTGTGCTGCTTGCTCGCACCGATCAGCGATATGGGCCGTCCGGGGAGACGCACTGGGCTTCTTCGCGGTCTTCCTTCTCGTACTGATAACCTACATGGCCGCGACGCCGGGATTTCTCTGCTGGCGCCAGTTGCGCTCGGTGGCGCGCAAATATAAAGCAAAGGGACCGACGGCATCCGGGCCGTCTTCGCGGGCAGCCTCAGTTCGGGGATAGTCTCCTGCCTGCTCGGCTTCGTCTGCTTTCTCATCCCGCTGAACTTCTGGATATCCCGGGTCTTCCACACCCCAGAGTGCGCTTTTCTAATCAACTATCTCTGGCGCAAAGACAGGGTTACAGACCGGGCCGCCGAGGAGATAGCCGGACTGCTGCCGCGCTGAGCGGGCCGGGCCGGGCGAGGAAGATTTTTAGCCGTTGCGTGGCTAAAACCACTTCTTGCGCCGGATATAGACGACCATGTAAATGCCTATAGCCAGCATCAGTAACCAGACCAGGAGATATCCCCAGCGCCAGGTGAGCTCGGGCATGTGCGCGAAGTTCATCCCGTAGACCCCGGCTACGAACGTGAGGGGCATGAAGACGGTGGCTATCACCGTCAGGCGCTTCATCACCTCGTTCAGCCGGTTGGAGATGGCGCTGAGGTGCAGGTCTATCGCCCCGGTGATGACATCCCGGTAGGTGTCCGCCATGTCCACCAGGTAGAGGAGCGTCTGGTGCAGTTCCTCCAGGCTGCGGCGATCCTCCGGACCGAAGACGCCTCCGTCGCTCCCCAGCATGTAGATGCTGGCGCTCTCGAAGAAAAATATGCGCTTGATATCCAGCAGGTTGTGCTTGGCCAGGGACAGCCTGGGTAACTGGTCGTCGCTCGGCAGGTTGAGGAAACCGTCCTCGATGCTGTCGATCTCGGTATCCAGGTCCTCCAGCACCGGCAGCCCGGCATTGGTGGCGTCGCTTATTACGCGGAAGAAGGGCCGGAAGGGGCCTTCGGCCATCATCTTCATGTCGGCCGCATACGCATCCCAAACCTGGTCGAGGAGGCCGATAGTGTTGCGGTGCACCGTCACCAGTTGATCCTTCCCCATGAACAGGAAGACCTGCGAGGGCTCGATGTTCTTGCCGGCTTCGAACTTCTCCAAGACGAACCAGACGGTGAAGACGAAACCGGCGTAGGTCTGGGCTTTGGGGACAAGGGCCTTCCGGCCGACTTCCGCCCAGTTTGTCTTGGCGCCTCCATAGGCCTCTGAGAGCTTGTCCAGGTCGGCCTCGGTGGCATGCTGGATGTCGATCCAGTGGAGCTCTCCCCTCTCCGGCAACAGTTCATCAAGGTTGCCTTCCAGCACTTTGCCCGCGCCCGCGGACCAGGTGATCATGCGAATGTGTTTCGCCATTCCGCCTCCTTCCTGAAGCTCCGGACCCCCCTTGCCGCATAGAAAAGCACATCGGGGGCGTCAAATATGCTGGCTTCATAGTATTCGCCGGACGGGCGGAAAGGACCTAGGCGATGATACGGATAAAGCGTGCTTACGATGCGCCCGAGCCCTCGGATGGGGAGCGCTACCTGGTGGACCGCCTGTGGCCCCGGGGCGTTAGAAAAAAGACGCCAAATATCGCCGCCTGGCTGAAAGAGGCGGGTTCCTTGGACGAACTGCGCAAGTTGTTCGGCCATGTGCCGCAGCGCTACCCTGAGTTTCGCAGACGCTACCGGCGGGAGCTGAGGGGAAACCCGGCCGCGCAGAACCGGCTGGAAGCGACTAGCCGCGGCGACATCATCCTGGTTTACTCCGCCAAGGGCAAAGAACACAACCAGGCCGTAGTGCTCAAGGAGTTCCTGGAGTAATCCCTCTCCGGCAATCCAAGCGGCCAAAAGAGTAGACCCGGAACATGTTCGCTCTTCCAAGACGGAAGAAAGCCTCCCGGCCGCGGCGGCCGGGAGGCCGTTTCTCAGATGCCGGTTATTGCTTGCCCACCATCAGGATGACGTCCACCAGGCGGTTGGAGTAACCCCATTCGTTGTCGTACCAGGCGAAGATCTTGGCCATCTTGCCCTTGGCGAAAGTCAGGCCGCAGTCCACTATTGAGGATGCCGGGTTGCCCACTATATCCACGGATACTATGGGATCCTCGCAGCAGACCAGGCACCCCTTCATGCGGCCCGCTGCGGCCTTCTTCAGCGCGGCGTTTATCTCCTCCGCGGTCGTCTCCTTGCCAAGGAAGGCGGTAAGGTCCACTAGGCTGCCGTCCGGCACAGGGGCGCGTACCGCTATGCCGTCCATCTTCCCGTCCAGCTCCGGGACGACCAGGCCGATGGCCCGAGCCGCTCCGGTGGAGGTGGGGATGAGCGAGAGCGCCGCCGCGCGGGCCCTGCGCAGGTCTTTGTGCGGGAAGTCCAGCAGTTGCTGGTCGTTGGTGTAGGCATGGATGGTGGTCATGTAGCCGCTCTCGAAGCCGAACTCGTCCAGGAGCACCTTCGCCGGCGGGGCCAGCCCGTTGGTGGTGCAGGACGCGTTGCTTATGACGAAATGCTTCGCCGGGTCATATTTGTCGTCGTTCACGCCCATGACCACGGTGAGGTCCGGGCTGTCCGAGGGGGCGCTGATGATGACGCGCTCCGCTCCCGCATCCAGGTGCGCCCTGGCCTGCTCCGCCTTGGTGAAATGCCCGGTCGATTCCAGGGCGACCTTGGCGCCCAGTTCCTTCCAAGGAAGCTCCTTGGGATCGCGAATCGCCGTTACCTTGACCTTTTTCCCCGCTATCACCAGCGAATCGCCATCCGCGCTCACATCCTCCTTGAGGGTTCCCAGCACGGAGTCGTACTTCAGCAGGTAGGCCAGGGTCTTCGTATCGGCCAGGTCATTGATGCCAACAATCTCGATCTCTGGGTTGTCCTTGGCCGCGCGGAAAAAGTTGCGGCCGATGCGACCAAACCCGTTGATCCCTACTTTCACTGCCATAAGCAATCACCTCTCTGTTCTCGAGATGTCGGTAGATATCTCTCGTCCAAGCGGAATTATACCCAATTAATCGTTTTACTCCTAACCAAGCATCCCTTCGTTCCATTGATTGCCAGTTGGCATACCGGGGCTGCTTTGGGAATCGCGGCGGCCGCGCACGATACCTCGGACTGGCATGCCGCCATGGATAAGTCCTGCGAGTGGGTGGACCGTATCCCCTGCGGGCTGTTTTTCCGGATGGAGCGGCCCACATATGCGGATGAGTTGAAGCGGCCCGCGGACGGCCCGCCGCCTTCCGCGAGCTCAACGCGGCGGGCGTCTATATAAAGAACAATATCGAGGGTTTCTGCTAGAGCGGGGCAACGGGTCGCCGGCGGAAGTCCTGGGTGTGACGCCGCGTAGCGGTCAGATAGTGTCCACTGCGCCGAACTTCCGGATTCGGCGGCCGAACTCGGCCATGGCCTCCGCCAGATGATCCGGCGTGAAATCGGGCCAGAGCGTATCCAGAAAGACTATCTCAGCGTAGGCCATCTGCCAGAGCATGAAGCCGGCGAGGTGGGCTTCGCCGCCAGTCCGGACGAGCAAGTCGATATCCGGAATGTCAGACCGGTAGAGATGGCGCACCAACTGCTGCTCACCGGCATCCCCGGGGGCCAGGCGCCCTTGCTCGATCTCCTCCGCCACCCGCGCGGCGGCATCGGCGATCTCGATGCGCCCCTCGTAGTCCAAGGCCAGGTTGAGGGACATTCCCTGGCTGGCTGCCGTGGCCTCCTCGACTTGCTCCAGCGCTGCGAGGATGTCCGCCGGCAGACTGCAGCGACCGACGTAGCGGACACGCAGGCCCTCCTCTTCCCACCTCGCCAGGCTGGAAAGGAGGTTGCGGCCCGCTCCATCCTCCTCCGGCGCAAAGAGCGTCAGGCTGTTCACGTGCGCGGCGGCGGCAGCCTGCACCGCGGCCTGGGCCGCCCGCAGGCCGGCTTCCCAGCCCTCCGCCTCGGTCAGGCCGTGCTGCGCCGCCCACCGGCGGTCTCCGTCCATGATTAAGGCGACATGCTCGATCATAGTGCTCATATTATACACAGGCGGCCCCGGGTGATTTTCCCAAAACGAGGGAAATATTGTATCGTGGTTTCGAAGCGAAAACGTCGCAGGCGGGAAAGGAGAACGCGATGAACGCTATCCGGCGCAAGGTAGGAGTCCCGGGGACCGCTATCCTATGCGGATTGTTACTGGCCTTCGCGGCCTCGGGGCTGATGGTGGGGTGCGGGAGCGGGTCACCGACTCCGACGGAGGGCGGCACCTTCACATCGGGTCTCGTCGGAAGCCCGACTTCCTTGGACCCCGCGCACCTGCAGGATGACCAGGATTTTCAAGTGGCCAAGCAACTCTACGACTGCCTTACCACCTATGATCCCCAGAGCATGGAGGTCAAGCCGGCGATCGCCGGAAGCTGGGACTCGAGCAGCGACCTGAAGACCTTCACCTTTCACCTGCGGCCCGGGGTGACCTTCCACAACGGCGATGCCTGCCTGGCGCGCGACTTCGTCTACTCCTGGAATCGCGCCGTGCTGCCGGAAACGAAGGCTGCGGCTTCTTTCCGCTTCTCGATGATCGAGGGTATCGCGGAGGTAGAGGCGGGCACGGCGCAGGAGCTATCGGGCCTGCAGGCCCCGGACGATTACACCCTGCAGGTCACGCTGTCAGGCCCCTTTGCTGACTTCCCTGCGGTGGTGGCCCATCCGTGCTTTGCCCCGGTCCCGCAGAGCGTTATCGACGAGGCCGGAAACGCCGGCTTCTCCGACCGAGCGACGGGAACCGGGCCTTTCAAACTGAACGCGTGGGAGCACCAGACTCAGATTGTCCTGGATAAGAACCCGGACTACTACGGAGCGGACAAGCCCCACATAGACCAACTCATATTCAAGATTTATCCTGACGGGAACTCCGCCTATCAGGATTTCCAGGACGGGCTGCTGCAAGACGCGCAGGTTCCGGCAGACCAATTCCTCGACGCTCGCAGTTCCTTTGGCAGCCGGGCCATCTTCAATCCCGTCATGGGGATCGTCTTCCTCGGATTCAGCATGAACACCGAGCCCTGGAGGAGCCACCCGCAGCTGCGACAGGCCCTTAACTACACCATAGACCGGGATGCTCTGGCCGGTGTGGTGGCGGACGAGAGCCGCACCGCCGCCACCGGGATTCTGCCCCAGGGGATGCCGGGCTTTCAGCCCGGGGCCACAGCCTACGAATACGATCCGGACAAGGCCGTGGACCTGCTGCGTCAGGCGGGATTCCCGGAAGGCCAGGGTCTTCCCGAGATGAAGCTCGGCTATACGAACACCGCGGATAATCAGCGCATAGCCGATGCGCTGCGCCAGGAGTTCCAGGCCATAGGCATAAACCTGGTCACCGAGGGCTTCGACCCCGTCACCTATACGGCCATGGTGCAATCCGGACAGCTCAGCTTCTTCCGGTTCGCCTGGCGACCGGACTACCCTAGCGGGGACGCGCTCCTGTTCACGCTCTTCTTTTCCGGGAACGCAGGGGGCAACAACCTTACCAATTACAGCAACCCCGACGTGGATAAGCTGTTGGAATCGGCGCTTTCGGAGAAGAACAAGGAGAAGCGCCTGCAGCTCTACCGCGATGCGGAGCAGAAGATACTGGAAGACGCCCCTATGATGCCCCTGCTCTTCTACCAGACCGCCCGGGTCATCGCGGACAGCGTACATGGCTACATAAGAACCGCCCAGGACGACACGCCCTACAAACTGGTATACATTAAGTAGTCATGAAAGCCGATTTTCCAGGGAGCCGCCGGGGCGCGAGAGGCCCCCGATATCTCTCCGCCGTTCTGGCCATATCGATAGTCCTGCTAGGCGCCGTTATGCCCTTGGGCTGCGCCAGCGCGCCGCCTGCGGCGGAGCCGTGGCAGGGCCAATCGCCACCCGCCCCGTCGCCAGACCGGGGCAGCCTGCGCATCCGCGAGGTGCACCTGACTTTTCCCGGCGACCCCTCTAGCGGCATGGCGGTCAACTGGGTCAGCGACCCCGAGGCTCCCGGCTCCGTGGTTGAATACGGGACCGTGCCGGATTACGGCGCCCGGGCGGAGGGCTCACGGGATACCCGCGGGCATGAGGTTTTCCATACGGCCGAGCTGACCGGTCTCGCCCCGGATACCCTTTATTACTACCGCTGCGGCGACGGTGCTGCCGATTGGAGCGCGGGCGCGACCTTCCGCACCGCCCCATCGGCCGGGGCCTCGCGAGAGATCAGATTCGCGGCCATGGGCGATTCCCGCAACGGGGCGACCACCTTCGGCCGTATAGCTGCCGATGCTCACGACGCCCAGCCCGCATTCACCCTCTATACCGGCGACGCCGTGGACAGCGGGGCATCACCCACGCAGTGGATGGCCTGGTTCGAAGCAGCGGGTCTTCTTGATTCCGCGGCGCCCCTCATGCCCACCCTGGGCAATCACGAGGGTAACGCGGCTCTCTACTTCGAGCAGTTCAACCTGCCCGGCAACGAGCGCTGGTACTCCTTCGACTGGGGCAACGTCCACGTGATCTGCCTGGACACTGAGACCGCTCTCGGCAGCGAACAGGGGCAGTGGCTCAAGGAGGACCTGCAAGCGGCGGACGCGAATCCGGACATCAACTGGAAGGTGGTTTTCTTCCACCAGCCGCCCTTCAGTTCGGGCCTCGGACACGGCTCCAACCAGAAGGTGCGCGAAGCGTGGTGTCCTGTCTTCGACCGGTACCATGTGGACCTGGTCCTCTCGGGCCACGAACACAACTACGAGAGGTCCGGCCCGGTCAACTTCTCGGCGTCCCCTGCGGCTTTGATGCCCGACTGGAGCGATGCCCGCTGCTACGTGGTGACGGGGGGCGGGGGCGCCCCCCTGAGTCCCCTCTTCTCCAACTGGTGGACGGAGGCGCGGGGAGCTCTCTATAACTGGGTCGAGGTGACCGTATACGGCAAGAACCTCCGCTTGGAGGCGCGCGACCTGGCGGGCGGCATCATCGACTCCCTGGAGCTGGCCAAGCCCTGACCGCGGCGGAGATTTGATAGACTGTATTGCGGGTTTTGTAGAGGAGGGCGGTCTTGGGATTTGGGGGCGACATTCGGACGCTCTTCAGTGATAGGGGCACTTTGAAAGGGAAACCGGGAGCGAGGGATGCACTGCGCATAATCCTGACCAAACCGGGGGTCCAGGCCCTGGCGTTCTACCGTTTCTATCACTGGCTCTATCTGAAGGGCTATGTCCTTATCGCAGAGTTATCGGCCCGTCTGAACTTCTTGCTGACGGGCGCCGAAATCGACCCCGGGGCCGATATCGGCTCGGGATGCCACATCTGGCATACAGCCGCGCTGGTAATAGGACGGGGCGTCAAGCTGGGCGATAACGTCTGGATCCTCAATAACGTTACTCTGGGAGGACGCGGCGCCTCCGGCGCCCATCATGGAGAACCGGGTTATCCAGTCGTAGGTGACAACGTCATCCTCTATACGGGCGCCACTGTTCTCGGCAACGTGAAAATCGGGTTCAACTCCGTCATCGGGGCGCACAGCCTCGTTCTCAGCGATATCCCCGAGCACTGCCTGGCCGCGGGAACGCCCGCGCGCGTGATCAAGACCTGGGCAACCGGCCAGCCTGAGCCCGCAGATAACTACAATCCGGGGTCTGACCCCGGATTGTAGTTGATCCGTCGCGATTTGGGGTCACAGAAAATGTCTTTGCGAGTGGGCTTTTGCGGGCCATAGGAGAGAATTGAAGCATCTGAAGCCGCCTACCGGTCTTGCCCCCAAATATACCCTTTGCCGTTCTTCACGAACGGCCGGTCGCGGTTTCCCCCAGAACCGCCATCCAGATGGTTTGTGACCTGTATCAGAACACCCCAGGCGGACTAGGGCTAAGGTTAAAGCAGAGAGGTCACCTACTATATACGGGAGGCGTATGGACATGAAGATGAAGGAACTGACGCCGGAAGAAGAGCGCGTCATAGTCTATAAGGGAACGGAAGCTCCTTTCAGGGGCGCATACGTTTATAGCCACGAGCAGGGAATGTATGTCTGCAAGAGATGCGGGGCTCCCCTGTTCAGGTCGGAGGGTAAATTCGATTCCGGTACGGGCTGGCCCAGCTTCGACGATGCCGTTGAGGGAGCCGTGGAGGAGCGGCCCGATGCCGACGGCATGCGGACGGAGATCGTCTGCGCGCGCTGCGGAGCGCACCTGGGGCACGTCTTCAAGGGAGAGGGGTTCACTACGAAAAATGTGAGACACTGCGTCAACTCCATCTCGCTCGATTTCACCCCCGAGGGAGCAACGCCGGAGGGATCAAGATGAGCACCGAGAGTATCGTGCTGGGGGGCGGATGCTTCTGGTGCATCGAAGCGGTGTTCGACCTAATGGAGGGAGTCATCAGCGCGACGCCCGGCTATGCGGGCGGGGTCACGCCGAACCCCACCTATAAGGAGGTCTCGGGAGGGCTCACCGGCCATGCGGAAACCGTGCAGGTCGAGTACGATCCGCAGACCGCCAGCCTGGAAGCGATCCTGGAACTCTTCTTCCAGGTGCACGACCCCACAACCCCGAACAGGCAGGGTGCGGATATCGGAACGCAATACCGCTCCATAATCCTTTACACGACGGAGGAGCAGGGCAAGAGAGTTGCAGAGTATATGGAGCGCAAACGGGGCGATTTTACAAAGCCCATCGTGACGGAGTTAAAACCGCTGCAGCGGTTCTATAGAGCCGAGGACTATCATCAGAAGTACTTCGAGAAGAACCCGGGTTCGGGATACTGCCGTGCCGTGGTAGCCCCCAAGGTGGGGAAGGCGGCGCGAAAACTGGGCATGGCCGGCTAACAACGGCCCTTGCCCCTGTCAAGCGGCCCTGATGTATAATTCTGTGAAGATGATTAGCACGGTAGATTACACGCTCAAGAGAAAATCCACCCTGAGGGACTTGCGCGCGGGGCGCATCTCGCGCTGGGAGGCCTGCGACGCGCATCCAGAGGTAACGCGCATCGCGCGGCTTTCCGGCGAGGCCACCGCTGTGGCTTGTCCTATCTGCGGCAAGCTGGAGGTCCGGCACCTGCACTTCGTCTTTGGGGACGAGTTGGGGCCGCTGAGCGGCAGGGTGTATCCCAGCCAGGCCATCCGGGATCGGCTGAACAGCGAGTATTCTTCGTTCATCTGCTACGTGGTGGAGGTCTGCACTGCGTGTTGCTGGAATCACCTGTTGCGCAGTCTGCATTTCGAGAGCAACGGCGGAAATGGCCGAGCTAAGAAGGAAGCGAGGCGGAGTTAAGATGTGCGAATCTCATGCCTTTCTAGTTGAGAGGGGCGAGAAGAAGATGCTCATGGAGGATGTGGTGGATATCCGGGAGGAGAACGGGCGGCTAGTCCTTGGGAACATCATAGGGGAAGAGATGACCCTCGATGCCGAGATCTCCCAGATCTCCTTTTTGGAGCACCAGATCGTCCTGGAGAAAAAGCAGGGTCTTATAAGAGGTTAAAGTGAAATTCCCGCATAGGGTCTAACCTTTTGCGGGGATTCCTGTCTTTAAGCCGCGCGCTTCTTCCTTCTCAGCCCCCAGAACGCGAGCCCGGGCACACCGGCCACGAGCAGGTAGGGCAGGGTGTAGAGTACGCCCAATCCCAGGTACTTCCCCGCCCGGCCGAAGCTGCGGAAGGCGGACGAGACCGAGGACCAGAAGC
>JAHEXQ010000125.1 GCA_023252035.1 Actinomycetes bacterium | reverse complement strand
CGCCCATCTCCTTGACCTCGCGGCTCTTTTCTTTGAGCACCGGGTCTCCTAAGAGGCGTATGGGCATTATCGCCATGATTCTCCCGCTTCCGGTTGATGCAGAGCCCAGGCCCTCCTGCTAACCTCTGGTATTCCGCTATTTACTCGGCGTTGAGAAGCTGTCGCATAATTGCAGTTGCCCCTTTTCTCTTGCCCCACCCTGACAAACTCAAATTCCTGCCCTCGAGTGAGGCACCGCACCTGTTCATGCATCGTACTGGGATGCCAGTGGGAGCCCGAAAAGCCATCTGTTCGATCTTTGCGACTGCCTCTTAGCCACCTATTCAATTTTGCATTTTTCCGGAGAAAAAGAAACCATATTTGACGGATTACGCCCGGAGATGAGCCCCGGCCGATGAGCGGCCGGGGCGTTTCCATCGCTGCCTCAAACGAAGAGGGGCCCTACTTCAGGCCCGCCTCCCGGGCCAGGGTATCGGCGAGGTCGGTCTGCTCCCAGGTGAAATCCGGATCGTTTCTTCCGAAATGGCCATAGGCCGCGGTCTTGCGGTAGATGGGACGGCGCAGCTTCAGGCGATCCATGATGGCCGCTGGGCGCATGTCGAAATGCTCGCGCACGAGCTTCTCGATAAGAGCGGGGTCCACCTTCTCGGTCCCGAAGGTGTCGATCATGGTGGATACCGGATGGGCCACTCCGATGGCGTAGGAGAGCTGGATCTCGAAGCGGTCCGCCAGGCCTGCCGCCACCACGTTCTTGGCGCAGTGCCGCGCGGCATAGGTAGCCGAGCGGTCCACCTTGGTCGGGTCCTTGCCGGAGAAGGCGCCACCGCCGTGCCTGGCCATGCCGCCATAGGTGTCCACGATTATCTTACGCCCGGTGAGGCCGGTGTCGCCCATGGGCCCGCCTACCTCGAAGCGCCCCGTAGGATTCACCAGGACACGCATATTCTCTGCGCGCAGTTCCTCGGGGATGACCGCATTGATTACCGTCTCTTTGAGGTCGGGCTTCATGCGCCCCTCGATGTCCAGCGAGGGCCCGTGCTGTGCGCTGATGACCACGGTGGGAATGCGCACCGCGCGGTAGCCTTCGTACTCCACGGTCACCTGGGTCTTGCCGTCGGGACGTAGGTACGGCAGGATGTTCTCCTTCCGCACCTGGGCGAGGCGACTGGCCAGGCGGTGGGCCATGGCTATGGGCATGGGCATCAGCTCGGGCGTCTCGTTGCAGGCGAAACCGAACATCATGCCCTGGTCTCCCGCACCCTGGGTATCGTACACGCCGCTCTCCTCGTAACCCTCCCTCTCCTCCAGGGCGTGGTCCACACCCTGGGCGATGTCGGGCGACTGGGGATCTATGGCCACGATAACGCCGCAGGTGTCGCAGTCGAAGCCGTACTTCGCCCGCGTATATCCGATTTCCCTGATGACGCTGCGCGCCAGGTTGGGAATATCCACGTAGGTGGACGTGCTCATCTCTCCGCCGATCATTATCAGTCCGGTGGTGACCAGTGTCTCAACCGCGACCCGTCCCAGCGGGTCATCGGTATAGACGCTGTCCAGAACGGCATCGGATATCTGGTCCGAGATCTTGTCGGGGTGCCCCTCGGTCACGGATTCCGATGTGAAGTAGTGTCGGTTGGTCAATGCTAGCTCCTTTCTGGTCCCCACAACAGTTCGGCCCCCTTACACGAAGAGGGCCACCGCGTGGCTCTCATCTCTCAGAGTACTCTGCAGGATTTGGCACCGTGTCCTTGCGGATCGGTTGCCTGGGCTTCACAGGGCCAGTCCCTCCGCCCCTCTCGATAAGAGCAATCCCGTATTAAATTGGCAAAAGGATATCAGAATCCCTTCGGAGCCGTCAAACTGCTGCGCTGCTTCCCGCCTTAGCCGTCGATTTCGCTTGGTTTGCACGCAACGCTGTGCGGGCTTTCACGATCCCCTTCCGCCCGGTTTGCGAGCATCCTTTTATCCTGATTTGCGCACGCCGCTTCCGCCCGGCTCGCGGGCCAGCAATTATTTATAGATGAAAATCAGCGCGATCGTGGTCACAGCGAAGGCCGCCGCGGCGACTATGGTGATGCGGTCGAGGTTCTTCTGCACTATGGAGGTCCCGCCGATGGGCCCGCTGGCCCCGCCGAACAGCCCGGATAGCCCACCACCCTTGCCGGCGTGCAGCAACACGAAGATCATTATGCCCACCGTCAGCATGATATGTATGACCAGTACTATTACTCTCAGTGCAGCCATCTTCTCTCCTTACTCCAAGAGCAGATTCTATCACGCGCACCCGGCGCTGAACAGGGCAGCAGCGTCTTTCGTGCAGCAAAAGGGCCCCCAACTCCTTTGCAACACCAAGTTTATTTCAGGTTGACAAAAGGGTCTTACCCTTTTGTCAACCTGGTTACAGGTTAAAGTTGCAGATGGCCACCCAGTCGTCCACCTGAAGAGAGGCGCCGCCTACCAGGCCGCCCTCCACGTCGGGCATAGCCATCAGTTCCCGGATGTTATCCGGTTTGACGCTGCCGCCGTAGAGGATGCGCAAGCCGGCGGCGGCCTCCGCGCCGTGCATCTCGGCCACGAGCGTGCGGATGTGGCCGCATACCTCCTGCGCGTCCTCGGGCGTGGCGGTCTTGCCGGTGCCGATGGCCCAGATGGGTTCGTAGGCCACGACCATCCCCGCCACTTCCTCCGCCGCCATACCTTCCAGCCCTGCCCTGATCTGGCGCTCCACCTTCTTCGCCGTTACGCCCTGCTCCCTCTCCTCCAGCGATTCTCCGCAGCAGAGGATGGGAGTCATGCCGTGGTCAAGAGCGGCACGCACCTTCCTGGCCGCCAACTCGTCGCTCTCCGCGAAAATGGTACGCCGCTCGGAGTGCCCGATGATTACGTACTTCACGTCGAGCGCGGCCAGCATGGGCGGAGATATCTCGCCGGTATAGGCCCCTGACTCCGCGAAATACAGGTTCTGGGCGCCCAGCCCGATACGCATCCCGCCGGCATCGATGGACCCGGCCACGGTGGCCAGGGCGGTGAAGGGCGGACATACGACCACCTCTACCCCCTCGTTATCCGCCAACTGGGGCCAGAGCTGCTCCACCAGGTCCTTGGCCTCGGTATGGAGCTTGTTCATCTTCCAATTGCCCGCCATAAGGGGCTTCTTCATCTGCAACTCCTTTCAGATAACATCACTTATTCAGCAGGGCGGATACGCCCGGCAGATCGGCTCCTTCCAGGAACTCCATGGAGGCGCCGCCTCCGGTGGAGACGTGCGTGAACTTATTCTCCAGGCCGAACTTCTTCAGCGCTGCGCTGGTGTCGCCGCCTCCCGAGACACTCACGGCGTGCGACTCGACTATGGCCTCGGCCACGCCGCGCGTCCCCGCCGCGAAGGCCTCCCACTCGAACACTCCCATGGGCCCGTTCCAGAATACCGTGCCCGCATCCAGGAGGCTCGCACGGTACGCTTCAATGGTCAGGGGACCGATGTCCAGTCCCATCCAGCCTTCCGGCATCTCCCCCGCCTCCACCACCTGGTGTTCGGCATCCTCGGCGAAGGAAGCGGCAACCACCACGTCCTCCGGCACCCGCAGCGCGGTCCCCTTCTCGATGCTCTTGTCCAGGAAGCTGCGCACCTGCGGCAACTGATCTTCTTCATTGAGGGACTTCCCTATGGCCAGGCCCTGCGCTTTCATGAGGGTGAAGCACATGCCCCCTCCGGTAAGGATCTCGTCGCAGATGTCCAGAAAGCGGCCGATGACCCCCAACTTGTCCGAGACCTTGTTCCCGCCGAGCACGGCGATGAAGGGCCTTTTCGGCTCTTCCAACAGTCCCGAGAGCGTGTCCAGTTCCTTCTCCATGAGAAATCCTGCTACCGCCGGCAGGAAGTGCGCCACCCCTTCGGTGGAGGCGTGCGCGCGATGAGCCGCTCCGAAAGCGTCGTTCACATAGACATCCGCCAGGGACGCCAGGGCCTTCGCGAAGTCGGGGTCGTTCTTGGTCTCGCCCGGCTCGAAGCGCAGGTTCTCCAGGAGCAGGACGTCGCCCGGCCGCATGGCCTCGACCACCACCAGTACCTCGGGGCCAATCACCTGGTCCATCTTGCGCACCGGGGCCCCCAGAAGCTCCGAGAGCCGCTCCGCCACCGGATCCAGCCGCAGCGCCTCCACCACCTCCCCCTTGGGACGGCCCATATGCGAGCAGAGTATCACCCGGGCCCCCTGCTCGCTCAGGTACTGTATGGTGGGCAGAGCCGCCCGGATGCGGATGTCGTCGGTGATGGCGCCGGTGGCCTTATCCAGAGGCACGTTGAAGTCCACTCGGACTAGGACCCGCTTTCCATTCACATCGACATCCTTGACGGTCTTCTTCTTGATCACTACGGATACCTCCAGATTTAAGCCGGCGCTGACTGCCGCCGGTGAGGAACAGGCTACATCAACCCGGATATTATTCTACCCCAAGCCCCAAGAATCATTGGCGTCCCAAGCGAACAGGTTCGGGGCACCTTTTTTCGAAGATCAGTTCCTTATCACTCATGGAGCCACGCGGCTAGAATCCGCTGGCGTCGTACTGCACGAGCCGGCGCAGGCGATGGTAGGCCGCGGATTTGCTGAGCGGCGGGTCCATGCCCTCGCCCAGTTCGGTGACGGAGGCCAGCGGATGGTCCAGCCGCGCTGCGGCGATCTGCTGAAGCGCGGCGGGCAGAGCTTGCAGACCCGCACCGCTCCGGATGCGGTTGATGACCTCGATCTGCTCCCGGGAAGCATCCACCGTCTTGTTGAGGTTGGCCGTGTCGCAGTTGACCAGCCGGTTTACGTTGTTCCTCAGCTCCCGCAGGATGGCCTCGTTCTCCATGGCCATGACGCAGTCGTAGGCGCCCATAAGGGCCAGGAGGGTGGTGATGCGCGGGGCGCTCTTGAGGTAGACCAGGTGCAGGTTCTTGCGCTGGGTCACCTGCGCCGCTATATCGTAGCGCGCCATGAGGGCCTGCAACTCCTCGGCCAGTTGGGGGTGGGATACGGCTATCTCCAGGTGATGCTCGCGCGTGGGCGAGGCCGTGAATCCTCCTCCCAGGAAAGCGCCCCGCAGGTAGGCGGCGCCGCAACAGTTGGCCTTCACCAGGCGCCGCGGCACCTCGTAAACTACGTGCAGGTGGTCGTCCAGGATGCCCAGTTCGTTGAGGATCTGCGCCGCTTCGTCGTGCCCGAGGAAAAGATAGTAACAGTTGTGCTTGCGCGGCCGCGGGATGCGGTTGATGTCCAGCGAGAGGTTGGTGCCGAAGAGGTCCTTGGTCAGTTTGAATATCTTGCGGGCGACGGCCGCGTTCTCGCTCTCCGTATGCAGGGAGACCTGCTCGTGGCCCTCGATGTGCAGCCGCCCCTCCAGCCTCAGCAGTGCCGACAGTTCCGCCATGCGGCAGCAGCGGCGGCGGGCTTGGATGCGCGCGAGTTCGTTCTTGCAGCCGATAGTGAAAGATTTTGCCATCCCGTTATCTTGCCCGCTCACAGGTTTTTTAGAAGTCGCGATGTTTTACCGAAGGCCTGTAGCCCCGTTCGCCCAGGTGCTTGCCCAGTTCCTCGGCCATGACCACGGAACGGTGCTTGCCCCCGGTGCAGCCGAGCGCGATGGTCAGGTAGCTCTTTCCCTCTATGAGGTAGTACGGCAGCACAAAATCCAACAGGCCTTTGAACCGCTCCAGAAACTCCGCCGTCTCCGGCAGCCGCATAACATATTCTCTCACCTTGGGGTCGGTGCCGTCGAAATCGCGCAGATCCTCCACCCAGTAAGGGTTGGGCAGAAAACGCACGTCGAAGACGATGTCCGAGTCCAGGGGCACACCGAACTTGTAGCCGAAGGAGAGCAGGGTGAGCTTGAGGTTCTCCTCCCTCGCTCCCAGCCGGAAGAATTCGCCGATGCGCTCCCGCAGCTCCGGCCCCGTGAGCGCGCTGGTGTCGATGATGAGATCCGCTTTCCCTTTGAGGGCTGAGAGCGCCCGTCGCTCCGCGCCGATGCCCTCCAACACATCGCCAGACCTCGCCAGCGGGTGCGAGCGCCGTGTCTCCTTATAGCGGCGCACCAGCGATTCGTCGTTGGCCTCCAGGAAGAGGATGCGGTACTTGAAGCCCCTCTGTTCCAGCTCGCCCAGAGCGCTGAGCAGCTCGTCGAAGAAGACGCCTCCGCGCACGTCGATGACCAGGACCAGTCTGTCGATCTCCGAGCCGGGCATGGCCGCCGTCACTTCCACCATCCGGCCAATGAGGCCGGCGGGCAGGTTGTCCACACAGAAGTAACCCATATCCTCGAAGGACCTGATGGCCACCGATTTTCCCGCGCCGGAAAGGCCCGTTATTATGATAATTTCCAGCTTCTCCCACCTCGCGCCTGTGCTGCTTCTGCCAGTTTTTAACTAAATGCTCCCCCTAAGTATCGACTTTCGCGCCCTCCAACTCAAGGAGATAGCGTTTCATACTGGCATCGCCGCCGAAGCCGCCGATGGAGCCGTCGCTCTTGATGACGCGGTGGCAGGGCACCAGGATGGGAAAGGGATTACGGGCGCAGGCGTTGCCGACCGCCCGGGCGGCCCGCGGCGCGCCGGCGGCCTCCGCCAACTCGCCGTAGCTCGACACGTGGCCGGGCTTGATGCGCCGCATCTGGCGGTAGACCGACCGGTGGAACTCGGGGATGTGTGCCTCCTTGAGCCACTGCTTCAACCCCGCCGGCTCGGGGCCGCGCTCGCCCCTGAACCAGCTCTCCAGCCAGCCGGCCAGCTCGCGCACGGCCGCCGGCGCCTCTTTCCGCGTGGCCTGCGCCTTCAGCGTGCCCGGCAGATAGACGTGCTCTACCGTATCCCCGTCGTACTCGATGAATCCCTTACCCAGAGTCGTCTTATAAGCCAGCAGTGCCATTTCCCTCACCCTTCCGTCGTCTGTCTGTTTCAGTCCGCGCCCGCCCGGCGAAATGCTCGTAGATGTTGCCCGCCGCTCGCCTGTCCAGGAACGACAGGCCTTCGAGGTCCTCGTGACTGGCCGCCGCTATCTTCTTCATACTCCCGTAGTGTGACAAGAGCTTCTTCTTGCGCACCTCCCCCACCCCGGGGATGTCATCCAGGGCCGATCTGCGCGTGCGCTGATCTCTCAGCGTACGGTGATACTCCACCGCGTAGCGATGCGCCTCGTCCCGCACCCGCTGCAGCAGGTACAGCGCTTCCGAGCCGCGCGGCAGCACCGCCGGCTCGCCCTGTCCCGGCCTGTAAACTTCTTCCAGCCGCTTCGCTAAGGCTGCAAGCGGGATGTCGGCCTGCCCCAGTTCGTCCAGCACCGGTATCACCGCCGAGAGCTGCCCCTTGCCGCCGTCCAGCAGGATGAGGTCCGGTCGCTTGTCGAAGGAGTTGCGCACGGACGGCGTTTGCCCATCGGTGGTCACCTCGGCCAAGGCCGGCAGCTTCGCGAGCCGTCGCCGCAGAACCTCGGCCAGCATGGCGAAATCGTCCTGCCCCTCCACTCCCTTGATACGGAACTTGCGGAAGTCGCGCCGCAGGGGAAAGCCGCCCTCGAAGACGACCATGGAGCCGACCGCGTCTGTCGGCCCCAGGTTGCTGATGTCGTAGCACTCGATGCGGTAGGGCACCCGGGGCAGGGCCAGTTGCCGCGTGAGGTCGTTCACGGCGCGCGAGACCCAGTTCAAGTCGGCCGAGCGCTTGAGGCGGTGCATGCGCAGGGCCTGGCTGGCGTTCTCGGCCGAGCGCAGCGCCATGCGCTTCTTCTCGCCCCGCTGCGGAAACAGCACGTGCACCCGCTTGCCCTTGCGGCCCGAGAGCCATTCGGAGAGG
>JAHEXQ010000124.1 GCA_023252035.1 Actinomycetes bacterium | reverse complement strand
GGAGAGTTCAATATCCCTGACGCCGTCCAGGGCTGCGTTCTTGACCATGGCGTTCAACTCGCGAAAGTGCAGGTGGCGGGCATCGATCCTCACCGTGCCGTTCTGCCGTTCGAAGACTCCCGGCTGTCCTTCCTTCGTTCCATGCATGATCTTCAAGGGCTCACCTCGAGAAGCCAAAAGCGCGCCGGTTTTTCCTAATTGTTCTGCGCCGCCAACGGCTTCCCTTCAAAATATGCCCCCCGTAACCTCCTTCTCCTACAAATCATTCCCCGGCATGCTTGATGCCCAATATATCCAGCTCTTCACGGGAGAGCCCCACACCGCGCAGCCTCTGCCGGTTGCCGCGCAGGCTCTCGATGGCGTTGATGCCCATGCCCCCCAACATCTCCTGTATCTCGTGGGACCAGCCCCGCAGCAGGTTGGTCAGCCGGCGCGCCCCGATGTCCGGGTTGAGCCGCTTGGCCAGATAGGGGTCCTGCGTGGCGATGCCCCAGTTGCACTTTCCCGTATAGCACTTCTGGCAGACGTGGCATCCCATCCCCACCAGGGCCGCCGTACCTATGTAGCAGGCGTCTGCTCCCAGGGCTATGGCCTTGACCACGTCGGCGCTGGAGCGGATGCCCCCGGCCACCACTACGCTGGCGCGGTTGCGGATGCCCTCCGCGCGCAGCCGGGTGTCCGCCGCCGCCAGAGCCAACTCTATGGGGATACCCACGTTGTCCCGGATCATGGTGGGAGCCGCCCCGGTGCCGCCCCGTATGCCGTCCAGGACCACGATATCGGCGCCTGCCCGCACTATGCCCGAGGCTATGGCCGCGGAGTTATGCACGGCGGCTATCTTCACCGATACCGGCTTCACCCAGTGCGAGGCTTCCTTCAGCGCGTATATGAGCTGGGAGAGGTCCTCGATGGAATAGATGTCGTGATGGGGCGCAGGCGACAGGGCGTCCGTCCCCTTCGGTATCATGCGCGTGCGCGATATCTCCGCCGACACCTTCTCACCCGGCAGATGCCCTCCGATGCCCGGCTTGGCCCCCTGGCCTATCTTTATCTCCAGGGCCGCCGCCGCCTCCAGGTAATCGGCATGCACCCCGAAGCGCCCGGAAGCCACCTGGCAGATGGTGTGGTCCTTGTACTTGTAGAGTTTGCTGTGCAGGCCGCCCTCGCCGGTATTCCAGTAGGTGCCGGCCTCGGTAGCCGCCCGCGCCAGGGATTCACAGGTGTTGAAGCTGACGGCGCCGTAGGATATAGCCGAGAACATCACGGGTATTTCCAGCTTGAGCTGGGGTGCCATCCTGGTTTTAACGCGTTGATTCGCACCCTCGCCCTTGATCTCCAGCGCGTCGGGCTTGGCCCCCAAGTAGGTGCGCAGCTCCATGGGCTCCCGCAGGGGGTCAATGGAGGGGTTGGTCACCTGGCTGGCATCGAGCACCATGCGGTCCCAATAGATGGGATAGTCCCGGTCGCATCCCATGCCCGTGAGGAGAACGCCCCCCGTCTCCGCCTGCTTGTAGATGTTCATGAGCACGTCCATGGTCCAGTTGGCGTTGTCTGGATTGCTGGCCGGGTTGCGCCGCACGGTGAGCGCGCTGGTGGGACAGAGGGTGGCGCAGCGCTGGCAGCCTACGCACTTCGTCTCGTCGAGGTAGCAGGCATCGTCTTCCTCATCGTACCAGTGGACGTCGTTGGCGCACTGCCGCACGCAGACCTCGCAGCGGATGCAGCGGAAGTCGTCGCGGTCTATGACGAATTCGGGCAGCAGATAGCTCTTCAACTTATACCAACTTCTTCCATACAGGTCTTGGCGGCTTTAACCCCGGCGGCTGCTTTGCCCTTCGCCCGCGTCTCCAGCTCGGCCACGATGGGCTCCCCGCCCCGGGGTATCCAGGTTTTGGTGACCCCGTCGTCGATGAGGTGCATGGGAGCCTCCTCCGAGGAAATATACCGGATGGGGCCGCTCTCACCCGCCACCAGGGGGCGCAGCCGGATACGGTCGGTCAGCCCTATCATCTGGTTGAGATTGGCCACGATGATGCTGAAGGGCCCGTTCATTAGCAGGCTTCCGTAGGTCTGGCGCAGCGCCGTGAGCAACTCGCGCCGGGGCGGCTTCTCCCGCTCTATATCGGTCCAGAGTGGCGCCGCCAGCACCAGGGACATCTCCTCGATGGAGAGGCCATGGCGCCGGATGAGCAGATCCACCGCGTAGGCCAGTACTTCGGTGTCCGTCTGGAGCGTGCAGTTGTAGCCGTACATCTCCAGGTAGCGGCGATTGATGCCGTAGGAGGATATCTCTCCATTGTGCACGACCGACCAGTCCAGGATGTTGAAGGGATGCGCGCCGCCCCACCATCCCTGGGTGTTCGTGGGGAACCTGCCATGGGCCACCCAGATGTAGCCCGGGTATTCGTCCACCTGGAAGAAGGTGCCGATGTCCTCGGGGTAGCCGACCCCTTTGAAGACACCCATGTTCTTGCCGCTGGAGAAGACGAAAGCCCCGTCCATGGACGCGTTGATATGCATGACCACGCGCACCACGAAGTCATCCACGCCGGACTCTTCCGGCACCAGGCCGGGGCGGGGATCCAGGAAATATCTCCAGAGCAGCGGGGGATCCGCCACGCCCTCGCAGGGCCGCGTGGGGATGATCTCGGCTCCCTCCACCGAGAAGTTACTGGCCAGGTACTCCTCCACTTGCTGCCTGGCCCCGTCATCGTCGTACATCATGTGAAAACAGAAGAGGTCCGCCATATCCGGGTAGATGCCGTAGCCGGCGAAACCGCCGCCCAGCCCGTTGGAGCGCTCCTTCATGTTGGCGATGGCCCGGATGAGCGGCTCCCCCGTGAAGATATCGCCCTTTACGTTCATCATCCCGAATATGGAGCAACCGGAGAAATCCTTATCGTCCGGAAATCTAACGCCGCGCAGCATCGGTTCCCACCTTCTCCTCGAATATGCGGCCTTCCCGCACCGCCTTGGGAAAATAGATATGGCTGAAGGACTCCTCGAGCAGCGCGCTCTTGAAGCGCCTCACGTTGGCCCGCTCCTGGATGAGCGAGGTGAGGATACCCGCGCGGTCCACCTGGCCGGCGGTGATCATGCCCACGATGATGTTGTCACGCAGCACGGCCTTGCGGTAATAACCCTCGTTGTCGCGCCGGCTGATCACCTCGTAGCCGCCGTCCGGAGGGTTCACCAGTCCGGCGGAGAGCACCGGCAGCCCTAGAAACTCTACGGAGTTCATGGAGGTAGAGCCGGGGCAAGGTGTCTCCGCGCCGGCCATGTTCAAGCCGGCGTATTTGCCTTGCAGAGCGGCATTGGGCCAGAGCGCGTTGACGCGCGGCTCGCCGAAGACCACGTCGGGGGCTTCGGCCACGTCCCCGGCCGCGAAGATATCCCGGTGCGAGGTGCGCAGGTAATCGTCGGCGAGGATGCCCCGGTTGGTTTCCAGGCCGGCCGATGTGGCCAGCTCCAGGCGCGGGCGCACTCCCACGGCCATGATGAGCAGGTCGAAATCTATGGTGGAGCCGTCCTCCAGGGTCGCCCGCCCCGCGCGGGCCTTGCCATCGCCCGTCTTGCCGCTGCCCTCGGCCTCCAGGGAGGTGACGCTGGTGCCGTTCGTCAGCTTCACGCCAGCCTTCCCGAATCTATCGGAGACCATGCGCGAGGCCTCGTCATCCAGCGCCAGCGGTAGGATGCGGTCCATCTTCTCCACCACGGTCACCTGGGCCAGCCCTTCCGCCAGCGCTTCGGCCGCCTTCATGCCGATGAGCCCCGCCCCCACAATGAGTACACGGGGATTGCCGCGCAGCAGCGAGGAGAGGCGCTTGGCATCAGCCCAGCTTATGAAAGTGAGGTAGTCGATATCGTCGAGCCCCGGAATGGGCGGAATAAAGGGCGTGCTTCCCGTGGCCAGCAGCAGGTTGTCCCAGGTCAGGGTCTCGCCCGTCTGCGTGGTCAGGCTGTGGCGCTTGGCGCTCACCTTGGCCACCCGCGTGCCGGACCGGAGTTCTATGCCGTGGGACTTGTAGAAACTGCGGCTCCGGTAGAGCATCTTTTTGGCGTCGGCCTTGCCCGCCACCAGGTAGGAGATCATGGGCCGCGAGTAAGCCGGGTAGTGCTCGTCCGAAAAGACGGCGATGTCTCCCTCTTTATCAAGCCCGCGAATAGCCTCGCAGGCGTTGATGCCGGCGGCGGAGTTCCCGATGACGGCGTAGCGGATATCACGCGCCATCAGTGTTCCCTCCTATAAGCACGGTCGTGCACCGAGAGCGACTCTGCGCCGCGTCCGGCAAGGCGCGCGACCGAAGGCATACTGGTGGTACGTCGAGGGAGCGGAACACAGCCGGCGCGGATGCAGAGGTGTTCGAATGCCAGCGTGTTTATAGGAGTGAACACTCTAGACCTCCTCCATGACCAGGGCCTCGTTAGGGCAGTTGGCCACGCAAGCCGGTACTTCGCGATCAGGGCAGAGGTCGCATTTGCCGGCGACGTGCCCGTCCTCAACCCGGTGGATGGCGCCGTAGGGACAGACCAGGATACAGGTCCAGCAGCCTATGCAGCGCTCGGGGTCATTGTTGACGGCCCCCGTCTTGGGATCCTTGGACATAGCGCCCGAGAGGCAAGCCGTAACGCAAGGCGCCTCCTCGCAGTGACGGCACTGCAGGGCAAAGGAGACATGTCCCTCCTCCTCGACCTCAACGCGCTTGCGTGGACGCCGCTCGCTCTTGAAAGCCTTGATGATGTTGCGCGACTTGGAATGTTGGACTATGCAGTGAATCTCGCAAAGGCGGCATCCGATGCAGACGTCTTCTCTGGGATAGATCCGTATCATTTTTTTAAACACCCTTGTTCTGGCAAAGTCAGCCCCGTTGCTGACCGTGCTACGCAATATATCATGAGCCTCGAACCCTTCACAATAAGCCTTCTTTCCTATATAATCCTAAGAAGGAAGTAGGTAACCTATTACCTACTATAATGGCCGAGAGGCCGGAGTGTCAACAATTTGGACATGATATTAGGCAAACCATTACCGCATCGGAAACGAGCGCGAAATGTTATAGGGTTTGCGCTTGGAACGGGGCACGCAAGGCGAAACGGAGCCCGTGACCTTGTGATCCGGGGCGATCTCCGCAGGCAGATGTTAAAGGGAAACGGTGCTGGTGAGAAATGGATAGGATAGTAGAACGCAAGACGACCGCCATCCTGGAGATCCTGCGCGACAGCGACAAGCCGCTGGGGGCACGGCGCATCTCACGCATCCTGGAGGCACAGGGCATCGAACTCACCGAGAGGGCGGTACGCTATCACCTCCTGCATATGGACGACCGCGGACTCACGCGCATATCCGGCGGGAGCGGCCGCGTCCTCACCGACAAGGGCGCGCAGGAGTTGGGCAACGCCCTGGCGGTGGAGCGCGTGGGATTTGTGGATTCCCGCATCGACTCGCTCGCCTATCAGACCACCTTCGATCCCGCTCTGCGCCAGGGTCTGGTCGTGCTCAACCTGTCCCTGATAAAGAGCGATGTTTTCGCCGACGCCAAGCGCGCCATGCGGCCTGTCTTCCGAGCGGGCATAGGCCTATCCAACCTGGTACTCGAGGCGACCGAGGGCGAGCATTTCGGCGATATCACCGTGCCCGAGGGGCATAAGGCCCTGGCCACCGTCTGCAGCGTCACTCTCAACGGCATCCTGCTGCGCCACGGCATCCCCGTGGAGTCGCGCTTCGGCGGGCTCCTGGAGATGCGCAACGGCAACCCGACGCGCTTCACCGACATCATCAGCTATTCGGGCTCGACGCTCGACCCCATAGAGGTCTTTATCAAGGGCCGCATGACCGAGGTGGGGAAAGCCGCCGCCACCGGCGACGGCAGAGTCTGCGCCTCCTTCCGCGAGGTCCCCTCGGCCTCGGTGCCCCGCATCCACGAGCTACTGGAACAGATGTCCAAGGTGGGGATGGACGGGATGGTCCTGGTGGGCCGGCCCAGCCAGGCCTTCCTGGAAGTCCCGGTGGCGCGCGGCCGCACCGGTGTGGTGGTAGCGGGCGGGCTCAACCCCGTAGCCGCCGCCGAGGAGAAGGGCATCCAGACCGAGCTGAAAGCGATGGTCACCCTGGCCGACTACAGCCTGCTGCACCCCGCCTGACCTTGACACATAATTATGTGATATACATAATTATGTGAAGGAGGTCAGGCTATGGAGAAGCAGAATCTCACCTTGTCTCTGCCCAAGGAGATAATAAAGAGGGCGAAGATACAGGCAGCCAAGGAGGACAAATCATTGACCCGCTTTGCGCAAGAGGCCCTGGAAGAGAAGCTGAAAGCCAGCTCCGGATACAGGTCCGCGCGGTCTAAGCATCTGGGGATACTAGCGACTCCTGGCGACCTGGGCACCAAGGGGAAAATAAATACCCGCAGGGAGAAGCTGCATGAACGGGGATAGGGTGTTTCTGGACACCAACATCCTTGTTTATGCGCATGATTCGTCGGCCGGAGACAAACACGCCGTGGCCAAACAGAAGGTGGCCGAACTGTGGGATTCCGGTCTCGGCGTTCTGAGCACTCAGGTCCTGCAGGAATTCTATGTGGTAGTCACGTCGAAGGTTCCCAAACCTCTGCCGCCAGACGCCGCCCAGGCGGTAATCGGCGCCCTTCTCCGATGGGATATTATTGTGAACGATGGAGATTCCGTCATCCGCGCCATCGATCTTCAGCAGCAGAGCGGCTATTCCTTCTGGGACTGCATGATCCTGGTGGCCGCCGCGGATGGCCAGGCAAACGTACTTCTCTCCGAGGATCTGGCTCACGGCCGGACCGTCAACGGCGTAAGGATAGTAAACCCGTTCCGGAATGAGCCTTGACATCACCCCTGTTCCCTATCAAGCCTCTCAGTCTCATACCGCGGCCATGCGGGGGAAGAAAGACGTGCCGGAGAGCGATCCGCTACTCCCCTTCGCTACGTACATGTGCACCGAATGCGGTAGGTACACTATATGTCCGTAAGCGTCACAGAGCATGAGATCGCTCCGCGGAGGGGTTATGACTGATTGCCGGGAACGATAAGCCGCTGCCTCTATCTCCCTATCACTCAAGTCGCAAATTCCCAGCCGGGTTCTCGTGCCGCTAACCGGGTTTGCCAGCTCCATATTGAGGCAGCCCGGTCCGAAAGCCCCATGTGCTATCTTGTCGATGTGGCAGACCATGAGGGAGGGCTTCGGGACATATTGAGTTTCCAGCGAATCCATCCCCCGATCGCTTGCCGGCAGATTTAGACCGTAAAGCAGCAGGATATCCGCATTTTCCGGCGCCACAACCTGTGCGCCCGTATTCGTCCTGATGTACTTGCGAAAGACAGATTCCCGCCCGCCCAGCAGGTCTGAGGGGTCCAGTATCTGGAAGCTCCTCTTATGCTCCAGCAAAGCGAAGAGGAGGAACAGCGGGTAAGGGCTCATATACGCCGGCAACGGAAGCCCGAGCTCCGGCAACCTGGTAATCCGAGCGGGCCGGTTCATAGCCTCGCACAGCTTGGGGATGACGCGAGACGAGTCCAGAAATGGTTCAGACAGAGAACGTTTCACGATTCCGCCTCCAATTCTCGTTCCAAAATTATCCTTACGATGTTTCCATAACCCCCGGAGCATGTACCGGCCTTTCTGCTCAACTTCGAATGCTGAACTGGCAATCCGATTCTTCTCTCCCATATACAGGCTAAAAGCCGAATCACAACATTGGGTTATTGGCAGATTAAATTTTGGAGCAGCGCCCGCTAAATTTCGGTTACGCCGGCCACGGGAGCTGTGATATGGAGGGGGTGATGTCAAGCACAGTCGGCTGGCACGCATTCCCCGCAGAGCCGCCAGAGTAGAAACGCTGCCACCAGTGCGAGCGCGCCTCCGAAGAAGAACGCCAGCGACGGCCCGTGTGCCGTGGAGCTCGCCCAGATC
>JAHEXQ010000123.1 GCA_023252035.1 Actinomycetes bacterium | reverse complement strand
AGTCCTCACGGTGAAAGGTCCTGAGCATGTTATGTGCATCAGATTCTGCGGCGGTGCGGAGAAGACGCCCACCCGTATCTGGTCGTCGCTCATTATGGAGGATACCTGCGCCAAATCCGGGTCCAGTCCGGTGTAGAAATAGTTGATGATGTCGCGGTAGCCGAAGCCATATGTGGAGGCCATCTGCCACGCACCCGACATGCAGACTCCCACGCCGTGCGCCTTTCCGTGCCCGGTGACGAAGATGGTCCTATCGGCGGCCGCAACCGGCCTGCTTCGGCCGAGGACCAGCCCGGAGCTGATGAGGAGCAAGACCAGACCCAGTGCTGCCAGCCTGTTGATCCCGCGCCTGCGTTTACCTGTATGCGTGCCCAGCATCATAAACCTCACTATATATAGCATTCTCGTCATAATAATAATAACGATGTACCCTTATGGCTATTTGTTCCCCAACCGGTGCGCAATGGCCTTTGTAAGAGACCGAAGCTGGACGAGGGAGAGTCGGCCTGAAGTCAGATGAGGCCGAGGACGGCGATAACGGCGAAGCACGCCGCTATGAGCACGGCCACCACGAGGCGATAGCGGCCCCAGGCGCCGTCCAGGCCGCGCTCGGACATCTCCAGGGTGGGATTCAGGCGGCGCAGGCTGGCCGGCAGGTACCGGGTGCTGCCCACCCGGCAGAAGCGCATCAGCTTGCCGACGGGTATCCAGAGCCTGAGAACGTCCGGCTGGCCGGCGCCGGAGGGGCCGGCCAGGCCGCGACGCACGCGCCCCATGCGGCGCGTCTGAAGGGATGCGGCCGCCACCTCGGCGTAGAGGCGAAAGCCGCCGGCCGGATGGTCCACACGACCGATGCGGCGAATGGCTGACCAGGGGGCGGCCTCCTGCCCCCACAGATATCGCCAGATGACGCCCTCGTCGCGCACGCGCACCAGGGGCCGGAAGAGGAGCATGACGAGCAGGGTCAGGACGATGGGGATGATGCCGAGGGCGAAGATGGCCAGGCCCAGGGTGACCTCGTAACGATAGACGACCTCCCCCGCCACCGCCATGACGGCGCTGAGCGCCAGGTACGGCAGCAGGGGAAAGGCTTTGGGCAAGAACCGTTCTCGCAACGGGAACCGCTCCCGCTACAATGTCTCGATGAAGGCCCGGATGCGCTCCTCGGCCTGTGCCTGGCTGTACTGGCGGGAATCCGTGTGGTCAGCCTCCAGGATGAGCACGGGAAGCCCGGTGCGCCGGGTGAAGGCGCGCGCGTTGTCATACTGGCCCAGCGAATACGGCTTGCAGCTGCGGTTGGAATGCATGATCATGCCGTCGGCGCTGTAGCGCTCCGCCAGCGAGACAGCCTTGTCCACCATCCTCTCGAGGTTCACGTTCAGAAAGATATCGGTGTAGGCCAGGGCGAAACTCCGGATGGGGTCGCTGATATCGATCTGGTCGAAGGTCCATGCGCTGGTATAGGTGTCCGCGACCAGGCACGTCGAAAGGGAAGCGAAGAGGTTGAATAGGTCGCTCATCTCGTACCAGATGGGGATGTTGTCCCAGAGCAGCCTGTGCTTCTCCTCCGGTACGGCGGAGATGCCTTCGGCCACACGCTCGCGCATCTCGGCCAGCAGGCCTTCGTAGTAAGTGATGATCTCGTCCGTACCCCGCAGCGTCACTATGGGAGCCATGTGGATGAAGGCGTCGAAACAGTTCATGGGAGCCGGCTTATGCTCGGAGCAGGCCAGGATCTCCTTCCACAGCGTCAGGGCCTGGAGCGACTTGGTCGCCGCCTCCACGAATCGCTCTTCGCTGAAGGTCATTCCCGTGTGCTGCTCCAGGAAGGATATGTATTCGTTCATCTGCGCCGCAACGTACCCGACGGCATGCGGCGTCGCTTCACCGCGAACGAAGGGCGTGTCCATCACAAAGAGCGGGCAGTCGAAGAAACGCGCCAGCTCCTCGTACCACTTGAGGACCGTCCCGCAGATGTTGTTACAGCAGACCAGCATATCCGGGCGGGGCAGACCCCCGATGGGCCCTCCCTTGGTTATGGCAGAGCCGATATCGGCCCGCGCGTAGGAGCAGAGATCCCGCGAGAATCCCCTCCCCTCCGCCACCTCCGCCAGCTCCACCGCCATCCGGGTTGCGCCGCACATCGCCCCGTGGTTCTCAGGATATACCGGGATGATATCGAAGCAGTGCAGCAGCTCCACCGGTCCACCGGAGGTTATCCAGGCCACCTTCTGGTCCCGCTTGTAGGCGGTCTTAGCCGACTTGTAATAGTCCGCTATCAATTTCTGGTAATCAGCGACAGACTTGATCTCCCTGCGCTCGACCGCATCCCCGCTCATCATGCACCCCTTATCATTTCCAGAAACGCTTCAACCCTGGTTTGCATCTGGCCCAGAGCCGGCGTTTGCAACTGCGATTCCAGGAGCAGCACCGCCACGCCTTCCTGCTGCAACCGTTCGCGCAGCCAGGGAAAGTCGAAGGCGTGGGGATCGCAGAAGTTTTGCAAGAAAAATATAGCGCCCCGGGCTCCCGCACGGCCGGCCTTGTCCACCAGGTAGGCCGCCCGGTCCACGCCGGGCGAATGCTTTGCCGGGCAGATGACGCGCTCCGACAGCCTCCTGGCCAGCGCGACCACCGGGTCGCCCTCCTCCGCCGCCTCGCCTTCGATGTAGCGATGGCCGCAGCAGAGGTCGTCATCGGCTATGAGGGCCCCCATCCCCTCCACCATCTCCGTGAACTCCGGCGTGGTGCAGAGGCTCCCCGAGATGAGGAGCCGCAGCCGGCCGTTGACCGGCGCGGACTGGTTCTCCAGGCCGGCCAGCAACTTCTCCAGCAGCTCATTGTGTTTCTCTTTGCGCATCCACATGCCGGCCATGACGCAGGACAAAACCTCGGTCCCCGTGATGCCCGCGCCCGCCGCCAGCATCTCGTAAAGACGCCCCAGCAATTCGCGGTTGCGATTATAGATGCGGATGCTCTCCCGCAGGGCCTCGTCGCCGACCGGCGCCCCGGCGTACTTCTCTAATCCCGTGCGGAAACTCCTCAGTTCCTCCACCAGATAGCGTTCGGCTAGCGGGTCGCCCAACCGCGCCGGGAGAACCACATCTCCGTGATAAGCGAAACCGGTGTTGAGCCTCCAGATGTCCGAGAGGCGCTGCATGGTGTCGCAGGTCTGTACGAAGACGGCGCCCTCCAGCCAGGCCAGGTCGCCCGCCAGCGCCATGTCCAGGTCAGTGCGCGCCAGAGAGCAGCAGTAGCCCTGCAGGTGGGTGTCGGCCAGATCGACGTTGCGCTGCTGCCCGACTATCCTCACCGGGGTGAAACCGGCAGCGTGCAGCATCTCCTCGGGAGTATAGCTGCAGAAATAGCCCAGGAGGCGCTCCCCGGACTCAGCCCGATTAGCCAGTGCCGCGTAAGGTTCCTTCCAGAGGTCCCGCCAGTCCTGGAGTATTTCCTTCACATCGCTCGGTGGCATAGTGCTCCTTTCTGTCCCCGCTCGGCCGCCACCCAGATTTTATCATCTATAGCCGCATTTGGAATCGACAGGACGCAAGACATGATCGAGATGAGGACGGCCCGGCACCTGCTTCACGGCCTGTGCCTTTCGCTAAGCTAAGACGTTGAGCCCGGAGGCGAGGATGCGGATGAGAGGGAAAGGACGCGGATGGCTGCGCTGTCGGCAATGCAGATATTCTCGCAGGCGCCACAGCCCACGCACTTGTTCGCATCCACATGAGGCCGGCTCTTTCGATCCTGGGTTATAGCCAGGTAGGTACAGCATTCCTGGCAGACCAGGCAGAGCAGGCCCTGTTCCCAGGCCAGGCATTTAGGTTTGTCTATCTGCGCAATTCCCAGTTTGATGCGGTCGACGGGGATATCTTGGAGCGCGTTCACGGGACATGCCTTGGCACATGCCCGGTCGCAGAGCTCGAACTCGCATTTGGCCAATCTCGGCACAAAACGCGGAGTCCATAGCTTCGAGGCCCCGAACTCCACCGGCGCCGGCTCCAGGCATGCCGTGAGGCAGGCCCGCACGCACGCCTGGCAACGCAGGCATCGCGCCAGGAAAGCGTTCTCGTCCTGGGCGCCCGGCGGTCGAAGTAGCGCCTCCGTCGATCCGGTGCCGCCCATGAGCGCGTAAAGCAGCAATGTTCCCCCACCTGCGCCAAGGCCCGCGATAAACTCACGTCTCGACAACGCTAATTTCCGCACGCGCAGCCCTCCTCCAGCGACTCAGCTTTCCTATGCCGGCCACTAGCCCCGCCCACCAGGGTCTTCCCGAAACTGGCGAGCCTGAGCGTGCCGGAGCGCGGACAAGCTGCAGCGCAGTCCCCGCAAAGAGCGCAATCCGGGAGCACCACCCGCCCACCCGGTTTTGACACGGCTATATCGCTGATTTCGAAGGGGCAAGCCCGCGCACAGACGCCGCAGCCGTTGCATGCATCCTCCTTTATCAAAGCGAGCGGGCTGAGGCGCGCCGGTAGTTTTCGGCCCAGCATAGCCACGAGGCTCTGGATCGCTCCGGCCGGACAGAGCTCCTGGCACCAGAACCGCGGACGGTAAAGCATCGCCATCACTGCCAGACCGCCGAAAACCCAGGGGATAGCACCCATGAAGGCAAAAATCGCGGCCTGATTGGCAATAACCAGGGGATCGTAGAGCCAAGCCATATTCAGCCCCGCCACAAGGGCTGAGCAGAGGACCAGCAGCAAAAAGTACTTGACCCGGAACCGGCGCGTATCCGGCTCAATCCGGCTGCCCCCGATAGATCTCGGTTGGGTCCTGCGGCGCCGGCTTCTGCCCACGGAGGGAAGTAAATCGAAACAGGTGCCCAGGGGGCATATCCAGGCACAGAAGAACCGTCCCGAAAGCAACGCCAGACCTAGAATGACCCAGGCCGGCCATAGCGCCAGGACCCAGCCGCCCGGGTGTGACAGAAACCACAACGCACCTGACAGCGGGTCCGAGCGCAGGAACAGGTTCTCGGGTATTTTTGCGGACGGAGGGTAAACGGCGACCCAGGCCAGAAAGATGAAACCGCTCAGAAAAGCTATCTGTACGGACCTGCGAAGCAAGCGCAGTCTCTTACTACGAGCTTGCATCATACCTCGACTCGTTCCATGCCCACCGAAGCGTAATCCGTACTACCCAATCCGAGTTCCTGCCCGTACATGATGTAGCCTATATTGGAAGGTTTCTGACCGAAGAGCGTAGCAGCATAGGCATCGACGGCGACAATATCCGTGCCCGCAATGACTTCGCCCGGATTCGCCACCGTGCCAGGCCCACCCGGGCCGCGGTCGAGAAGGATGGAAGTCGCATCCAGGACGACCAGCCGCGGCCTGATGATAGTGTTCAGCTCGGCGATGGCCCGGTGCAGGTTGATCTGGTGATGCGCGCCCATGTTCCCCGCAAGGCCCATCAAGTTCTTCATGGAGAGGGATAGTGTAGCCGAGCCATGGTGCTTGGCTTTGGCCATATCGATTATCACATCGGCATCAAAGACCTCTGCGAGAAGGTCTATCTGGGGTAGGGCTTGCGCGGCGGGGACGTTTGCAGCTCTCGTGGCGCCCGGTTTGTTAGACGCGTAAGCAACGACTTTGGCGCCTTGTGCCTCCGCCTGTTCGCCTATCCCGCTCCGCTTCAGGCACTGGCCGGGAAGATTCGAGAGAGTGTGCTCGAGGACCAGGACCGAGACAGCTCCGGCGGCCAAGCACATCGCCACCATTTCTCCCACCAGGTAGGGATTCGTGGTGGCGGCCACATCGGGCGTGGTAGCAAAAGCCGCATTTGGCTTGATGAGGACTTTCTGGCCCGAAGAAATGAATCGCTCGATCCCGCCCAAGTGCTCGACAGCCGCACGAAGTTGCGCGGCCGCATCTGCTCCCCTGGCCACAACCAGGTTAACCGCACCAGCAGGCGCCTGCGCGAGCGGCTCCAGGTCCACCGGCGGTGTGCTGTTTTTTTGCTTCTCAGCATCGCTCTCGCTGGCGCAGGATGCCAGCAATGTCCCGCTCAGCCATAGTCCGCCCAAGCCGGCTGTAAGCTTCCCGGAGCGTTTCAAGAACTCACGACGGTCCATTTCCACACCTTTCTTTCTTCGCTAAGTTATACGCTGCTGCTGCAGATTCTGAACGGTCTCGCGCGGTGGCATTGACGAAAATCAACCCATAGGGAAAAGGGGGCGGTCTATTGGCCGCCCCCTTCCAGGTTCGCTTGAAGAGTTACGGCGCGAATCCCATGACGCAATGCCCACCGGTCCAGCCGCTGTAGTCGAAGCCCATGGGCCGTTCGCAGATAATGGAGACGCCGCTGATCGCTTCCACCAGGGCAGAAAAGTCATGTGCCTCGTCGTTTCCCACCCCCAGGAAGCCTTTCACCGGGACCGTCACCCGCGAGCTGCGCGGCACGGGGAAGGACTGAAAGCTGTTCTGGGTATTGCCCTGCATGTAGGTGATGGTGACCGCGGCATCGGTGTCTTCGGGGTTCTGGATGCAGATATTTGGATCGAAGGGGATGCGGCAGTTACCCTCGGCGAAATACCAGGCGGTGGCAGGGACTATCGACCTCAGCGTGCAGGAGCCTCCCGTCCAGCCGCCATAGTCGAAATACATGGGGCGCTCGGCGATGATGCGAGGCGACTACGGATTCCACAAGGGCCGAGAAGTCATGGGCCAGGTCATCGCCTTCTCCCAGGAAGCCTTTCACCGGGACCGTCACCCGCGAGGATGCGGGAACCGGAACGGCTTGGTCGCGGGTGGTAGTGTCTCCCAGCATGTAGCGGATGTTTACGGTGCTATCCAGCGCATCCGGGTTCTGAATGCACAGGCAGGAATCGAAGCCGGGCCGGCAGGTGCCCTCGGCGAAATAGAAGCGGACGGTGGGGGCGATATCACCTTGCGCAAAACATCACCCGCACCGTTGGTATCCCCGGGAACCGGGTTTGTGGCGAGCGACTCGAAGGCCACGTAGCGGCCGTCGGCGCTGATGGAGGAGCTGCTCGCTTCTGCCCCCGGCAGCCCTGGCTACCGGTGGAGCAGCGCACCGCCTGCCCGTATCCATGTCCTTTCGGAAGATGTCCACCCGGCCGTTGGTGTCCCCCGTCACCAGGTTGGCGGCGTTCGATTTGAAAACCACGTACCGCGCGCCGGCGCTTATGGAGGGGGGTATGCTGCCCCCGGCAGACTGGTCCCCATTCTGCGCCGTGGACAGCGCAAGGTCTCGTCCATGAGCAGGTCCTTGCGGAAGATGTCCCCGTAAATATTGGTGTCGTCGAAAACCAGGCCGGGCGCGAACGACTGTAAGGCGGCGTAGCGGCCATCGGCGCTGATATCCGGGCGGTCGCGCTTGCCGCGGGCGCAGCAGGTCCAGGGGCATTGCCCGGATAGCTAGGGCAATCGCCGCAGACGCAGCCCTGGTGGGTATCACGGTCATCGGGTACCGGCATGTCTCACCTCCATGCAGATCCAGTAAACTCGCAGCATAGCTTACCATCAACACCCAGCCGCAATACTCGCCGGTGGCCGGCGGCGGACTTTTGCGGGCAGGCGGCGGAGACCGGGCTGCATGCCCTATAATTGGCGTAACAGGCGGGTCGGGGGAAAAGGGGGATGAGCATGAGGACGAGAAAGTGGATAACTATGGCCCTTGCCGCATTGGTTGCCCTGGGACTTGCGGGCTTCGTCCTGACCGGCTGCGGGTCCAGCTCGAAGGCGCCCGATACGACTCTGGTAGCGCCGATCCTGTCTTCCCTCAGCGTCAATACGGGGCCGCCCGGCACCGAGGTCACCCTCAAAGGCCAGGGCCTGGGCGACGGCGCGGACAGCCGTGTTGATTTCGCAGGCACCGCAGCGGAGGTGGCGGAATGGAAGGACACCTACATCGTGGTGTATGTGCCCTCCACCTGCCAGTCCGGCGCCGTGTCGGTGAACACTCCCGGCGGTACC
>JAHEXQ010000122.1 GCA_023252035.1 Actinomycetes bacterium | reverse complement strand
TCAGTCCTTTATCCCTTCTTCCGCTACCGTACCTTCGAGGTGGACCGGGCACTGGCGGATGGGGATGAGGTCGACCTGCTTGGCGGGCTGGAGGTAATCCATACCCCCGGCCATACTATAGGCAGCATCTGCTTGTACGGCCGCCAGCGAGGCATCCTCTTCAGCGGCGACTTGGTGCGAAACGAAAGAGGCATCCTGGAAGGCCCTCCGCCTCAGTTCACCCCCGATCCGGTTGCGGCGGCGGCATCCCTGCGCAAGGTGGCTGGGCTGGAGTTCGATATCCTTCTGCCGGGCCACGGCGTTCCCGTGATGAGCGATGCGGCGGCAAAGCTGCGCGCCCTGCTGCAGTCGGGGGACATCTGGCCTCTGAGTGAAGCGCGTTCGTGAATGGGGCGCGAGGAAAGGAATAACGACATGAGCGAGCATCTGGAGAAGACGGGATACTGCGGCCTCTATTGCGGCGATTGCTCCTGAGTGTCCCATCCCGGACCTCGCCCGGGACCTGCGCAAGGAGCTCCGCGATATCCGCTTCGACAAGGTGGCGCAGACCATACCCTTTAAGGAGTTCCAGGATTATCCGCAGTGCTATGAGGTGCTCGGAGCCATGGTGAAGCTGCGATGCGGCGGCTGCCGCACTAGTTCGCGCTCCAAGTTCTGTAAGGTGGCCGAGTGCGCCAGGCGTAAGAGTTACGAGGGCTGCTGGGAACGAATTTGCCCTGCAAAAGCATTTGGAGCTCGATGCTTTATGAGCGCAGCTTCCTTATATATATCCCTGATTGCTAGTGGGACCGATGCACCCAAAAGCCCAGTCTTGGGCCAGATAAGATGAGCCTCAAACAGACCATTTGGCTCTCCATCACTCGGGTACTCTTCATAGACGAGGATTTGGGCGCAGGTACCGCAGACAGTCACGAAGTACGTGCATTCAAGGTCCTCGTTAAAAACATAGGGGTGCATGAAAGCAAGTCGTTGTGGGGTATGATTGCCACAGTGTGGACAGAAATCTATCCGTACCGTATCGCTCATTCTCAGAACAGCTCCCCTTGCGCGCCCTTCTTCTTCTCCTTCTTCTCAGCCTTCTTGAAGGTCACATCGGCCCCTCGCGGCGGCATTTCTATTCTCTTGCCGTGTAACAATTCTTCGATGGTAAGGATCTGCAGCTTAGGAAAGGGACCGAGATGACCGAAAAGCGGAGAGTCGTAAAATCCCGCAGCTGCGGCCTCTTCACGCATCGGTTTGGTCGCTGGCTGTAGAGTTACGAGCACGCCAATGGCCGCTTTTTCGCGTCCCAGGACGCCCTTGAGGTCTCGAATCTGGCTTGAATGTACGGCGCCGCCCTTCACCTGGACGACAACCTGCTTAGCCTTACCGGTGTCATCGTCGAAAAAGTAGATGAATCCGTCGATGCCGGTGTCCGCGCCCTTCTTTTTGTCCTGGGCTGGTCGGGCTCCCACGAGATCCAACGCCCACCACTCGAATTGGAACTTGTCCTGGTTGGCTAGAGCCTGAGCACCGCCCAAATCCTTGGGATCCCCAATAACTTCATAGGGGCTCAGGTCATCAGGGAAGTGGTCTTCGAGCCGGCGTTTCATAAGAGTGACCGCAAGGTGAGTTATGTCGATGCCAATCCAACGGCGATGAAGGTGCTCGGCCGCTGCTATTGTCGTTCCGCAGCCACAAAATGGGTCAAGGATTAGGCACTTTTCCTTGCTGCTGGTCTGAATAATGCGTTCCATGAGCTCTTCTGGTTTTTGGGTAGGGTAGCCGAGCCGCTCGCTTCTGGAACTGAATTCTATATCGCTCCCAGGGCGTAGTGATTGAAGATCTCGAAGCAAGCCAAGACCTACAGGACGCCGTGCTGACTGTCCACCACGCCACAATGCACACCTTTCAAGGCCCAGCGGTGAAGATCGTAGAGAATCACCTCGGACGCGCATACGTGAAGATCGCGCAGCAGATGGTCATCCAAGTACCCAAGCCTCCTCAGGCTCCGATCGGCCCAGTGCCGCAGCAGATAGTGGACCAATTTGAATTTTGAAATCGCAGGCCGGGCCGATCATTTTTGGACACTGGAAGAGATTGCAAAATTGTTGGACTGAAACTGGCCCTACCCCCTCCACCCGATAACCCGCTTCACAAGATGCATTCCATGACACATCGCTAGGAGCCCTGCTTGCTTCATTAGTGTCGTTCGACCATGTTGATTTCCACAAAATGACATGATAGGCTCAATATGCTATTTTCTTCCACTTCATTCGCACCAGTCCATGTCAAGCTTTGGGCGGAAAAGGGGGCATGCTCATGGGCAAGAATCTCGTGCGGAAACTAAGTCGTGTTCTGTTTGTCCTGCTAATCATACTTTGTCTAATGCCCGCTGTAGCTATTCCCGCACTCGCATCTGGTCAGGAAAAGAGTATGTGATACACAAACGATCGCGTACTTGCAAGATGGCAATATACTTTCTGGCAGAATCAGTACGCGCCCTATCTTGGATATGACAACTACAATATGCTCTGCGATTATAACTACCAGTACAATCCGTACTGGCAGGATTACTTTATTGGGAGTAAGGTATTGCTTCATGTGCTTCAGAATCCCAACTGCCGCTGGTGGTTCGTTGCATCGCACGGTGAAGTAGCCGGAGGGATTAATCCCATCTTCGGAACCGATAACGATGAAACAGTTTCTGCCTATCTTTGCGCTGATTATAGAAATCACAATATTCCGTTTGTGGAAATATGGACGTGTCATTCATTCGGCCACCGAGGATCTCCAATTTCAACCTGGCCTGATACTCTCGGAATTTTGCCAATTGGGTCTGGCGGAATGGGCTCGCATAAATTCTTTATTGGATACGAGGACGAATTATGGCCTGGGATGGCCTTCAATTACAATCGGTCTTTCCTGCCCGCGCTCATAAGTTCATACAATCTTCAAGCTGCAGCAAACGCTGGATGGAACGATGCGTATTATCATGGCAAGCCATATTATTCCAGCGCCTCATATTGGAACTACGATGCTAATTATGTTCGTTACTACGGAGACCCATCGTGGAATGCGATATACCCCTAAATGAATTGAACTAGTTTTTCCCAAAGGCCTCTAATCAAGTAGTGGGGCGACATTGAGATGCTGAAGGGAGAGATCAAGGTGAAAAACCGAAGAATGTATTTTATAGCAATGATTGGTTTACTCATCTTATCAGTCGGTGTCGGCACGGCAATAGCAGCTTTTTGGTCTGATAGCAACCGAACCAATGCGGATCCAAAAGACGGTGACGTCAAATATTTGAACATTCTTCCCGATGGCCGAACAACGCCCTATCCAACAACTGTTGACTATCAGGAAATAAATGAATCAGAAGCCCGTGACTTTTTCGAAAGATGCTCGGAATCGTTGGGTTTCACAAGCACTTATAGTGCTGACATATCGGTCCAGAAGATGTTCTTTATTAATCAGGGGTGTAATGCGTACGAAGTGATAAGCGATTCTGCGATTATGAAGATTAGGACTAGTGACTTTACCGTGCTCGATTTGCAGGCGAAGAATTATTATGACCCGTTGACAAAAGACCAGATCCCCATGATCTCGCAGGAGCAAGCGCAGAAAACGGCAGAGGAGGATTGGGCGAAAATCAAGGCATCTGAGGAAAGCGCCCGAGAACAGACTCTTGGGATTTCTCGTTCACCATCAGAATACAAGATTTCGACCACACAACTTATACATAATTGCGACATGGATTTATGGCAAACAACGTTCGAAAAAACGGGGCCGTCCATGCTTCCTGGGGAGTCGTCCGGAGGCAGCATGCTGCTTAGAGCAGATGGATTACTCGTTAGTCTAGTGGTTAGTGAAGTTGAGGGCTGCAAGGACACGGAGCCCAAAATATCCGAAACGGCGGCAATAAGTATTGCTTCAGAAATAATAAATACGGAACTGGCCGAACTCAAAAAGTGGCATACGGAAGGACCGGATGCCGAAGTGTTCCAAAATGCATCCCTACCAACATCCGCAACTTTGGGATATGTTGTGCCCAATTGGTGTTATAGTGCGCAGGCGCTTAATGAAGTGAAGAGCGGCCTGACGATGGTTCCCGAACAGAAAAGTCGTCTTGCCTGGATAGTTGAAGTCCCGGGGATTGTCCAAGTGAACGTAGATGCAATCACTGGAGAAATCCTGGGTGGTGGTGGGGTGGAATAGAATAGCAGGCCTGATCGGTCATACAAGGCGCTGGGAGCGAAGGCTCCGAGCGCCTTTGTTTTTGATTAAAGATTCCGCAGGGTCATTCCTGCCCGACCTGCAGTTTGTCAATCACATAATAGATCCGCCGGTCTGCTCTCAAATCGTGGCGCAATCGTTGCGTTTTTCCGGCCGCTGCATCCGAGGCATGGAAAGCCCCGCAGAGCGTTCCAAGGGACGGAACCCATAGGAGAGGATAGGCGCCCTTACCTCTTCGTCTGAAATCGCCCGGCAAGCGTTCGTGAGGGGGCGTCCCAGCAGAGCATCCTAACCACTAGATTTCGTGGGGGAATCGTGGGGGTTGTTATGAATATCGCGGAACAACACAATACTTCATAATACGGTGTAATGCCAGCTTAATAGCCATATCGCAGGTAGTCCGTTTGCCGGGAATAGCCACAGCACGGTATTCCTAATCCCTGTGCGCGAGTTCGATTCTCGCCAGGGGCTCCATCCTATACGAGCAGGCAGCTATGTCTGCTCAGGGGCTCCACATCTTACAGCTCTTTTAACAGTTCCCTTGCAATGACAAGCCTCTGGACTTCCGAGGTGCCCTCGTAAATGGTGGTGGCTCGGGCATCGCGGAAGAGCCTCTCGATCTTGAAGTACTTGAGATAGCCGTACCCGCCGTGGATCTGCAGTGCGAGATAGGCGCTCTTGTTCGCCAATTCCGAGGCAAATAGTTTGGCCATGGAAGCCTCTTTGGTGAAGGGAAGGCCCTGATCTTTTCTCCAGGCTGCAGAGAGGGCAAGCCAGTTGGCGGCTTCGATTCCCGTCGCCATATCGGCCATCATCCACTGAATTGCTTCGAACGAACTGATGGGCTTCCCGAACTGCTTGCGGTCCTTCGCGTATTTGACGCTCTCATCGAGACAGGCCCGCGTGATGCCCAAGGCCTGCGATGCGATGCCGATACGCCCGCTGTCCAGCGCTGTCATCGCGATCTTGAATCCGGCGCCCTCTCTCCCCACCAGGTTTTCCTTGGGGAGCTTGCACTCGTTGCGTGGACTTTGCAGACTGCAAGAAATTGGCAATTCTTACGCCGGTGCACGGCGAGGGGCATCTTAAAAACCTGAAGAGGATAGCTGCCGTGGGGGTGGACGAATGGGCTGCGGGTAAGCGCCACTGGTACGCGCCCAAGAAGAAGTAAAGGCGGGGAGCTATGCGGGAAATCGCGGGAAAACGAGTCCTGGTGACGGGTGCAGCGAGCGGCATAGGCCGCGGCGCGGCACTCGCTTTCGCTGCGGAGGGCAGCACACTACTTCTGGCCGATATCGATGAAGCCGGGCTGGCCCGGGTGCGCGGCGAGATAGCAGCACTGGGCGCCCCGTGCCGGACCTATCACACTGACGTCACCGATATCGGGTCGGTCAAGGCTATGGCCGCCGCTATCGATGAGGAGTTCGGTGGTATCGATGTCCTGGTCAACGTGGCGGGGGTCGCTGTCTGCGGCTCCGCCATGCATATCCCGCTGGATGACTGGCACTGGATCATGGATGTTAACCTCTGGCGACCTATCCATACCATGCTGACTTTTGTACCGGGTATGATCGATAGGGGTGCGGGAGGCCATATCGTGAATGTGGCCTCGGTGGCGGGACTTGTGGGCGTGGCGGCGATAATCCCCTACACCACCACCAAATTCGCGCTGGTGGGCCTATCCGAGGCGTTGCGGACCGAGTTGCGCGGGAACGGCATCGGGGTCACTGCCTTCTGCCCGGGTTTAACCAATACGCCTATCGCCACCCGTGCGCGGGTACATGGTTTCGCCGAAACGGCATACGCCAAAGCGTCAACCGTCCTCAAGGCCCTCGGCAAGTCGCCGGTCCGGACGGGGCGACTCATCGTCAAGGCAGTGAAGAACGATAAGGCGCTGGTGGTTACCACCGGGTTAGGGCACCTCATGTACCAGTGGCATCGCCTGACGCCGGGCCTCTTCCGCGCCGCGGCCGGCGCGAGCCACCCGCTCCTCGGCAGGTTCATCGGAATGCCGGACGGCGCAGGCGGCGCCGGGTGTGGCGATGAGCCCCGCCAGTCGTGACTTTCTCGCTCCCGGCGCCCAAAGAAGGTAAAATAATCTGCGTACCAGTGGGCGTTTAGCTCAGCGGGAGAGCACTTGCCTTACAAGCAAGGGGTCGGCGGTTCAAATCCGCCAACGCCCACCAACACCTAAGTAAGCCCGCCTCTTCCTTGCTTCAGCTCTTCCTTAACAAGGTTAACATATGTTTTGCAAATGCTACACATATCTGCCAAACTTGTCATTGGGAGGTGAGAGAATGGGTTACAGGATAGAGTCGTCGGACATCTTTGTGGGCAGGCGAAAGTTTCGGGAGGAGTTGCCGGCCCTGATCGAGAGAGCACGAGATAGCCATTCCAAGATCATCATCACCGAGCACGGCGAGCCTGATGCGGTCTGCCTTCCCATGACCGAGTACGAAGCTTTGGTGGAGCTTCTGGAAGACATGCACGACAGGAATATCCTGCTGCAGGTCGCTAAGTCACGTAAGGAGATCGAACGGGGCGAAGTCCTAAGTCTTGAAGAGCTTGAGGGGTTCCTGGAGCTTGAGAAGTAAGAGAAGCCGGTATAATGTGGTCGTGCCGCGGAATGTAGCCCGGTCCCTCAAGCGATTTCCGCTGGACGAGCGCCAGGCGCTCTTCCAGGCGCTCTTCCAGGCGATTGCAGCCCTGGCCGAAGAACCCCGCCCACCGGGGGCGGCCCGGTTGAGGATTAAAGATCTCGGCGAGTATCGCATTCGCGTCAGAGGCTTCCGTATCCGTTATGATATTGATGACGGGGCAAGAACGGTTTCTATTCTTGCGGTCAAACCGCGTGGCCAGGCCTACCGAAAATGATAGGTATGGATAAGGCGGGAATTGTGAAGAGAGAGGGGTACGAGTGGCCGATTCTCGAGCGGAGCAGAAAGCTCAGATAATCAGGGAGGAAGCGGAGGCACCGCAGGGAAGGCTGCAGGCCGAGTTGACGTGGCGCTTCCTGGCGAGGCACATCGTGGCCAAGCCGGACCGCGAACGCGATGTGCTGGACGTGTTGGACGTGGGCGCCGGCCTGGGAGAGACGAGCATCCGGCTGGCCGGGGGGGGCCACCGGGTCACCCTGCTGGAGCCGTCCATGTGCCTGTTGGAGACGGTGGAGGCCCGGGCCAAGGAGCAGATCCCCGAGCAGGAACCCAACCTCTACTTCCTGAACCAGCGCATCGAGGACCTGGAGGAGTGCGAGCAGGAGCGCTATGACCTCATCCTCTGCCACGAAACCATAGAATATGTGGACGACGCCTTGGGAGCCCTGAGCATCATCTCCCGCGCCATCAAACCGCGCGGCTTGCTGTCGCTGGTCTTCCTGAACCGCTACGGAGAGGTGGCGCACCAGGCCCTGGCCGAGGGCAACTCGCAGGGGGCGCTGGCGTCTTTTGAGAAGGAGCGGTTCCAGACGGAGATGCACAGCGGCTGGGGCCGGCTGTACGCGCCGGAGGAGATGGAGAGCCTGCTGGAGACGCTGGGCTATACCTGTGAGAACGAGTACGGCGTCCGGGTCTTCTGCGATTACATGGACTGCTCCATGTTCGACGAGGACGACTGCTTGCGCGGGATGCTCGAATTGGAGGAGCGGGCGGGCTCGGAGATACCCTATAAGTACCTGGGCCGCTACATGCAGCTCATCTGCCGCAAAGACTAAACCGAACAGAAAAGTGCCCCGAACATGTTCGCTTTCGGCCGGGTATACGCCGCGAAGCCCTACCCCAGCGCAAAGCCAACTACAATCCGGGGCCAGGCCCCGGATTGTAGTTGATTATCCT
>JAHEXQ010000121.1:4719-8155 GCA_023252035.1 Actinomycetes bacterium | reverse complement strand
GATGCGCTGGCGGCGGCCATTTGCCACGCGCACCGGTACGAGCTGGAGGAACGGGTGAGGGGAGCGAAGGCCACGGGCGGAACGCCCCTAGTACCCCGGTCGGCCGCGGGGAGAAGAAAGACGAAGAGGCCCGGATGATCGACTACGTTAGAGGGGTCCTGGTGGAGCGGCGCACCGATGGAGCGGTAGTCGAGGTGGGCGGCATAGGCCTGATGCTGTTCCTCTCGTCTCCGACGCTGGCATCGCTGCCGGATAGGGGCGAGACGGTGACCCTCCGTAGCTACCTGCACGTCAAGGAAGACTTGCTGCAGCTCTACGGGTTCTCTAGCCTGGAGGAGAAGGATCTCTTCCTGAAATTGATAACGGTTTCCGGGGTTGGACCGCGGCTCGCCTTGACCATACTGTCCGCCTACAGGCCGGAAGCTTTCGCCAGGATCGTGGCCTCGGAGGACCTGGAGGCGGTGACGGCTATCACCGGCATTGGAAAAAAATCGGGTCAGAGGATTATCCTCGAGCTGAAGGAGAAGCTGGGTCCGGTATCTCCCGACATGGCGGGAGTGCTGATAGCTGCCGGTAGCCAGGAGGCTTTGAAGCAAGCCCGCGAGGCGCTTCGCAACCTGGGTTATTCCAGCGGCGAGGCGGCGAAAGCCCTGGAGGGATTCGCAGGAGACGGTCAACCGAAGGTGGAGGATCTGGTGAGATACGCGCTGCAGAATCTGCGCGGCGGTGAGTGAGCGAGATGGAAGACAGGATATTAGATCCGCAGGTGAGCGAGGAGGAGCGCGAGCTCGACCAGACCTTACGACCTCGCTGGATAGAGGAGTTCATCGGGCAAGACCGCATCCGGGAACACTTCAACATCTTCATAAGCGCCGCCCGCACGCGCCGGGAGCCCCTTGACCACGTGCTGCTCTCGGGTCCTCCCGGCTTGGGCAAGACGACGCTGGCGGGAATCATCGCCAACGAGATGGGCGTGAGTTTCCGGCAGACCTCCGGCCCGGCCTTGGAGCGAGCGGGGGACCTGGCCTCCATCCTCACCGGCCTCCAGCCGGGCGACCTGCTCTTCATCGATGAGATTCACCGGCTGAACCGCACAGTGGAAGAGGTACTCTATCCGGCCATGGAGGATTTCGCGCTGGATCTCGTTATAGGTAAAGGCCCGGGTGCCCGTTCCATCCGGCTGGAGCTGCCGAGCTTCACCCTGGTAGGCGCGACCACGCGCGCCGGCTTGCTGACGTCGCCCCTGCGCGACCGCTTCGGCGTGCAATCGCGCCTCGACTACTACGGGCGGGAAGAGGTGCAGGCCATCGTCCGCCGCTCCGCCCGCATCCTCGATGTGCGGGTGGATGAGGGAGGCGCCCAGGAGATAGCGCGCCGTTCCCGAGGTACCCCGCGCATAGCCAACCGGCTCCTGCGCCGGGTGCGGGATTTCGCCCAGGTCCGGGCCGAGGGCCATATCGACCTGGAAGTGGCGGAGGCGGCTCTCACCCTCTTCGAGGTGGACGACTGCGGTTTGGACAAAGTGGACAAGATGATCCTCAATGCCATCATCGGGAAGTTCGGAGGCGGGCCGGTCGGCTTGAATACGCTGGCGGCCTCCGTGGGAGAGGAGATCGACACCATCGAAGAGGTTTACGAGCCCTACCTCATGCAGATAGGATTCCTGCAGCGCACGCCCCGCGGCCGCGTGGCCACCGAGCACGCCTACCGCCATCTCGGCATCGAATGGGGCGGCGAACCGGCCGGCTCCGCGCTCTTCTAGGGGGCATTCCGTGCGTCTACTGGTCCATGCCTGCTGCGCTCCCTGTTCCATCCCGGCGCTGCGACATTTCGCCGGTGAAGACACCTTATATCTTTACTACAACCCCAACGTCCATCCTTTCCGCGAGTACCGCAGCCGGCTGGACTCGTGGTTGCAGTTGATGCAGGAGGAGCGATTGACGCACCGCGTGCTGGGCTACGAACCGGAGGAGTGGATGCGCACCGTGGCCTTTCATGAGGAGAGGCGCTGCGAGCTATGCTACCGGCTGCGTCTGGGAAAAGCCGCCGAGGTCGCTGCGCAGGAAGGCTGCGAGGCCCTCACTACCACGCTCTTTGCCAGTCCCTACCAGAAGCACGAGTTGCTGGAGCGAGAAGGTGAAGAAGCCTGCATGTCGGCCGGCATCCGATTCGTGGTATGGGATGGTAGCGCTTACTACCGGCAGGCCCGCCAGGAGGCCAGGGACCGCGGGCTGTACGCCCAGTCCTACTGCGGCTGCCTGCTGAGCGAGCGCGAGCGCTATGACAAATCCCGGCGAAAGCTGCCTTCGTAAGGCGCTGAGGCGGGCGATATGCGCAGCGACCTCTTCGACTACCATCTTCCGCAATACCTAATCGCCCAGAGGCCGCCGGCCACCAGGGGTGACTCGCGCCTCATGGTCCTGCATCGCGCCGATGGAAGCATCTCCCATCATCGGTTCCCAGAACTCACGGATCTCCTGGAGGCGGGTGACTGCCTGGTCGTAAACGATAGCAGGGTGAGAAAGGCCAGGCTGGCGGGACTAAAGGAAGGAACGGGAGCCAAGGTCGAATTGCTGCTCCTTCGACCATTGCCGGACGGGGGATGGGAAGCCCTGGTGCGGCCTGCGCGCCGCGTTCCGGTGGGTAGCGTTATCCGCGTGGGAGACGAGCTGACTTTCCGGATAGAGGAGAAGCGAGAGGCGGGCCAGGTCATCCTCCGGGCCTCGGCCGGGCTGGGCGCGGTAGAAGAAGCCGTGGAACGTCACGGTCTCATGCCCACGCCGCCCTACATCAAAGAAGAGCTGCAGGAGCCCGAGCGCTACCAAACCGTTTATGCCCGGCGACTGGGTTCTGCAGCCGCGCCCACCGCCGGCCTGCATTTCAGCCGGGAAAGCCTGGAGCGCGTGCGCGACGCGGGTGTGCACATCGTATCCATCAGGTTGGACATCGGGCTGGAAACTTTCCGCCCCCTCACTGAGGAGAACATCGAGGACCACGTGATTCACCGCGAGGAGATGGAGGTGACGGCCGAGGCTTGTAAAGTCATCAACGAGGCTCGGGCCAACGGCGGGCGCATCCTAGCTGTCGGCACCACCTCCGTGCGCGCGATGGAGACCGCCACCACCGGGGCGGGAGTGCTATCGCCCTATACCGGCCCGACGGATCTCTATATCACTCCCGGCTTCAGATTCAAAGCGGTGGATGGTCTTCTGACCAACTTCCACCTCCCGCGCTCAACCCTGCTTCTCCTAGTGAGCGCCTTCGCGGGCCACGAAAGCATAATGCGCGCTTACCGGACGGCGATAGATGCCGGATACTGCTTCTACAGCTTTGGTGACGCCATGCTCATCCTGTAAACGGTAACGAGCGGGTATCAGGCCCGTAACGGGCAGGCGCTGCCGCATGCTTTGCGCTGATGGTGAATTTCCGTGCGCGA
>JAHEXQ010000121.1:0-4709 GCA_023252035.1 Actinomycetes bacterium | reverse complement strand
TGTTCAAGTTCGAGATCACCGCTCAAGATAAGGACTCCCAGGCCCGGCTGGGGCGCATCACTACTCCCCACGGAACGGTGGAAACCCCGGCTTTCATGCCCGTGGGCACCCGCGCTACCGTCAAGGCCATGGCCCCTTGGGAGATGGAGGGCCTGGGCTTCGAGCTGCTGCTTGCTAATACCTACCATCTTTACTTGCGGCCCGGCGTCGAACTGATCGGGCGGGCGGGCGGCCTGCATCGCTTCATGGGTTGGAACGGCTCTCTTCTCACAGACAGCGGCGGATACCAGGTCTTCTCGCTCTCCAAGACCCTGAACCTGTCGGAGGAGGGCGTGAGGTTCCGTTCAGTCTATGACGGCTCAGAGAATTTCCTAACACCGGAGATCGCAGTGGCCGCGCAGGAGGCCATGGGGGTGGATATCGCCATGGTACTGGATGAATGCGTGGCCTATGCGGCCGAGGCACCATATGTGGACCGATCGCTGAAACTCAGCGCCGATTGGGCCCGTCGCAGCAAGCTGGCGCAGAAACGGGAGGACACGGCTCTCTTCGGCATCGTGCAGGGAGGGATGTTTGCGGACCTGCGGCGTATCAGCGCGGAGATGACGCGCGATATCGGATTTCCCGGTTACGGCATCGGCGGCTTCAGCGTAGGCGAACCTCAGGAGCTGATGCTGGAGCTGCTCAGCGGCATCACGCCTCTGCTTCCTGCCGAGGCCCCATGCTATCTCATGGGAGTGGGGGACCCGGTGGGCCTCGTCGAGTCCATCGCGCTGGGCGTGGATCTCTTCGACTGCGTGTTGCCGACCCGCCTGGCCCGCAACGGCACGGTCTGGACGGCGCAGGGTAAGCTCAACGTGAAGAACGCCCAACATAGAGAGGACTTGCGACCGCTGGATGAGGCCTGCGGCTGCGCAGCATGCCGCAACTTCTCCCGGGCCTATCTCCGCCACCTCTATACCAACCGCGAGATCCTGGCTCTGCGACTCCTGACGGAACATAATCTGACCTTTATCGCAACCTTCATGCGCGATTGCAGAGAAGCGATTGTTGCTGGTAGAATTAACGAGCTGAAAAAGGCAAGTCGCGTCTGGCAACAAGAGGCAGGATGATGCTGGAGTTCCTGCCTTAATTTTGTGAGGGGCACGAGACCCCGCGCAGGAAGAGAGTGAGGTGACAGGGTAGATTGTCGAACAACACGATTAACTTGCTACTCATAGTCGGTGTGATACTGGTCGGCTATTTTCTGCTTATCAGGCCGCAGCAGAAACGGATGCGTGCGCACATGGAATTGCTTAACCGCCTGCATCATGGAGATGAGGTAGTGACGCAGTCCGGTATCTACGGGACTGTAACGGCTCTGGAAGACGACACCGTGCTGATAGAGATATCGGAGGGTGTGGAGATCCGGATCCTTAAGAACTCCATCGCCAGGACCATCGTCCCCGCCGAGGAAGAGCCGGAGGATGAGGAGGAGAGGGCCGAAGATACCGAGGCGAAGGAAGAAGAACCGGAAGAGGAAACCGCCCCGGAAGAGAGCGCCGAGGCCGGGAAAGCGGAGGGATCGGAAGAGGCCGCGAGGGCCGGGGCTGCGAAGCAATCCGGCAAAGGCAAGGGAGCGAAGAAGAACTAGGCCTTTTCCCGCTTGCCGCGAGACCTTAACAAATCTAGAGACATCCAAGGCCGAATCCGTTAGGCTCTAATGGATTCGGTCTTTAAGGTCGATAATCCACGGCGAATCCGGTTCTCCCCGGGAAACAGGAGAGAACTACCTCCGCAAAGAATAAGGAATAGCTGAAAGGACGGCCTGTTTCAAGACGAACGCGATCAGCTTCTTGAGAAGGGATAAGGGAGGCAATCTCTTGAAGAACGGACGGAAGATCATACTTCTCGTGGTAGTGGCTGCGGTATTTGCGGGGATTTACATACCCATCATGCTCATTAAGCCCACGGCTCAGTATCCCAACCCCAAAGAGCCCAAGCTTGGCCTGGACCTGCAGGGAGGTACGAGCATCACCTTGCAGGCCGTGGGCGATGTCACCAAGGAGCAGATGAGCAAGGCCAAGGATATCATCGCCAACCGCGTGAACTCGCTGGGGCTCACCGAGCCGCAGGTGGCGGTGGAGGGCAGCAGCCGCATCTCCGTCCAGTTGCCGGGCGAGAGCAATCCGGACCGCGTGCTCAGCATCATCGGCAGCACGGCCCAGTTGCAGTTCCGCGAGGTTCTGCAGATAATCCAGCCCACCGATCCGGCTTACGATACAACCCAGTTGACCGACATAAACCCCACCGACCAGCAGGTCTTGCAGGCCTTGCGGGATTCCGAGATTATCCTGCCCCTTACTTCTCCCGAAAACACCACCGGCCGACCCTACAAGCTGAGGTTGGGCCCCACGCGCCTCACCGGCGATATCATCAAGGATGCCCAGCCGACCCAGGGGACGGAGGGCTACGAGGTCACCTTCGAGCTGAAGCCGGAAGCAACTCAGCAGTTCGGCGAGCTCACCACCGAAATGGCAGGCAAGCAACTGGCCATAGTGCTGGATTATAAAGTGGAGTCATCCGCCACCGTGAAGGAGCCCATCACCACGGGCAACGGCAGGATAAGCGGCGGCTTCGATGCCCAGCGTGCCAAGGACCTCGCCCTGGTCCTGCGCATAGGCGCCCTCCCGGTGGAGTTCCAGCCGGAGCCCCTACGCAAGGAGATAATCAGCCCGACCCTGGGTAAGTCGGACCTGCGTAAAGGTTTGATAGCGGGGATCATAGGGCTGGTCGTCGTGGCCCTGTTCATGCTCATCTTCTACCGGGGTCTGGGCCTGGTAAGTGTAGGCGCCTTGCTTATCTTTACCGCGCTCATCTACGGCATCATGGTAGCCCTGGGCCATATAGCCGGTTCGACCCTGACCCTGGCCAGCATCACCGGTATCATCGTCAGCGTTGGCATCTCCGCCGACTCCAGCGTGGTCTATTTCGAACGATTAAAGGAGGAGATGCGGCGCGGCAACAGCCTGCGCACCTGCGCGGACCGGGCTTACAAGAACGCCTTCCGCACGGTCATCGCGGCCGACTTCGTGACCTTCGCTGCGGCCCTGATACTCTACGTACTGGCTATCGGAGCCGTGAAGGGTTTCGCCTTCAGCTTGGGGATATCCACCATCCTGGATGTATTCATCAATTACTGCTTCACGCACCCGGCGGTCTCCCTGCTCTCCCGGTTGAAAATCTTCAACCGCCTTCCTTTCGTGGGGGTCAACCCCCGCACGGCGGGAGGGGAGGCCTAGATGTTCATCAAGGGACAAGACCGGCATTTCGAGATAATCGGCCGCAAAAAGTACTGGTTCGCCTTCTCGGGGCTGCTCATCGTCGTAGCTGTCCTCGGCATAGCGACGCTGGGACTGAACCTGGGGATGGAGTTCAAAGGCGGATACCAACTACGGCTCTCCCTGGACCAACCCGCCAGCGTGAGCGAGATAAACGACATCGTCGGCACGTTCCCGGATCTCGCCGGGAAAGCCGTGGTGCAGACGGCGAATGACAACAAGACCACAATCATCAAGCTGCCCACGGTGGATAACGAAACCGTCCTGGCATCCCAACTTCAATCGGACGTTGAGGCGAAGTACGGTTTCACCGAGTCGCCGGAGCAGGAGCAGGTCGGCTCCGAGTGGGGCCGGGAGGTCTCCCAGAAAGCCCTCATCAGCCTGGCGGTCTTCCTGGGGCTGATACTCATCTACATAAGCCTGCGCTTCGAGTTCAAGATGGCCGTATCCGGCATCGGGGCGCTGATCCACGACACCATCATCACGGTCGGCATTTACGCGCTGACGCAGAGGCAGGTGACTTCGGCGACCATCATCGCCTTCCTGACCATCCTGGGATATTCCCTCTACGACACCATCGTGGTCTTCGACCGCGTGAACGAGAACGTGGCTCTGTTGGGGCGCACGACCCGCCAGACCTATAGCGAGATGGTAAACGATTCGGTGAACCAGACGCTGGTCCGGTCCGTCAACACCACGCTGACCACCGTCATCCCCATCACCGCCATCCTCGTCTTCGGTGGTGCGATGCTGAAGGACTTCGCCTTCGCGCTGCTCATCGGGGTCTTGCTGGGAGCTTACTCTTCCGTCTTCCTGGCTTCGCCGCTGCTCGCGGTTTGGAAGGAGCGCGAGCCGCGCTACGAGGCCGTGAAGGTCAAGGCCGGCACCGGGAAAGTCGCTCGCGATGCCATCCTGCGCAAGAGGGAGGCCAAGGGCGGAGAAGCGGCCAAGGGCGGAGAAGCGGCCAAGGGCGGAGAAGCGGCCAAGGGCAAGGCTATACCGGCCAAGGAGAAAGCGGAGCAGCCCAAGCCCAAGCCCAAGCCGAGTGCTGGCGCCCAGAAAGGTGAGCCGGGTAAGAAGCCTCAACCCAAGAAGAAAACGACCAAAGGCCCCCAGAGCACGAAGAAGAAAAAGAAGAAGAAGAAGCGCTGAGCGAAATATCCTTACATTGGGGACAGGACTTAAATTAAGGATAACTCTTTCGTTGGGGCCACTGCCGAAAGAAAGGACAAACCCCAGCCTTTATTGGCCAATGCCTTTGGCTTAACAGGCCTGTTAATGCTATTTTGATGCTGTGAGAGAGAAATTCAGGCGCACGAGGCGGGGATTTTGTCCGATTCCATAGGAAAGTTGCTCAATACCGTTAAGAGTTACGATCCCCGCGGCGAT
>JAHEXQ010000212.1 GCA_023252035.1 Actinomycetes bacterium | reverse complement strand
GTCTGTCTCTATTCCCTCGAGCAGGTCCTCAGGAGGCCAAGCCCCTAGGGTTCGCGCTTCCTCCCATAGGGAGTCGAGGATAGCGGTCACCTGATGGTACGTGAGCTGGGGCAGCGATGCCTCCAACTTCTCCAAGTACTCGGGATTCCGAATCAAAAGAACCTCCGTTCCCCTACCGCCTGCACCGCTATATCCTATTATAGACCCGATCTTGGGCTAGCTGCGGCACAGACCTTACTCAGGCCAGGCCTCCAGGCCCGCCACTACGGCGGGGATGCCGCCCACCATAAAGGCTTGCCGCAGGACCTCGCGTATCTCTTCCTCCGAGGCACCCGCGGCGCGGGCCGCGACGGCGAGAGCGCGCACACCGTCCTCAGCTCCGAAAGCCGCATCCAGGGCCAGGGAAACCAGGATCTTCGTCTTCACGTCGAGCTTGCCCGGCGCGTTCACGTAGGCCATCAGCTCGCACAGCCGCGTGTGGAATTCACGGTCGTTCTCCGCCAGTTTTTTAAGGAAAGGTGGTCCATTGCTCATGCCCAATACCTCCTATGACTCACGCAAGCCGTTCCTTTTCTCCGGTGCCCGCCTTATTCCCGCTGCTCTGCTACATCAAACCTGCGAATATTGCTAGAATAGCTTTAGTCCGGGATTTGCCGGAGGTTGATAAAAGGGTTCGTCCTCGAACCCAGGGGGGAGATGTCTTTGCGGGGGGAAGGTCCACCCGCAATCTCGGCAGGGGGGAGTTGCACGAGGGGGGCGGGAGCCCCCTTCGTGAGAGCGAGACTCGACGAGCGAGGTCAGACCCTTTTGTCAACCTCCGGCAGCTTTCTAGGAAATGCAGTGGAAGGAGCCGGCGATGGCGGTTTCAGGAAATGAACTGGGGCTGGTGAAGGTAGGGCTGCTGGGCTGTGGCACGGTGGGTTCGGGGGTCGTGCAGATCCTGCGCGACCGAGCGGAACTGATCGCGCGCCGGACCGGCTGCGATATCCGTGTGCGTAAAATCGCCGTGCGCGACCTGGCGGATCCGCGCTATGTGGAGGTGCCCGATGAAATGGTCACAACCCGTGTCGAGGATGTCCTGGGCGACCCCGAGCTGCAGGTCGTTGTGGAACTCATCGGAGGTATCGAACCTGCCCGCTCCTTTGTAATGGATGCCATCTCCCGGGGCAAGCACGTGGTCACAGCGAACAAGGCTCTCATGAGCACTTACGGCGGGGAGATATTGGAAGCCGCGGAGCAGGCGGGCATGGATGTCCTCTACGAGGCCAGCGTGGGCGGAGCCATTCCCATCATGCACCCACTGAAGGAAGGCCTGGCGGGCAACTCCATCTCCCGCATCCTGGGCGTCATCAACGGAACGACCAACTACATCCTGACCAGGATGGCCGAGGAGGACATGGCTTTTCGCGCGGCTCTGTCAGAAGCGCAGCGGCTGGGATACGCAGAAGCCAACCCGGAGAACGATGTGGAGGGAAGGGACGCTGCGGCTAAGATCGCCATCATGGCTTCGGCTGCCTTCAATTCGCGGGTACACCTGGAGGACGTCTATACCGAGGGGATATCCCGGGTCACGCCCGCGGACATAGCCTACGCGAGGGAGTTGGGTTACGCTATCAAGCTCCTGGCCATCGCCAGCGACGATGAGAGCGGCATCTCGGTGCGGGTGCATCCCACCATGATCCCGCTGAAGCACGCGCTCGCTTCTGTGAACGACGTCTTCAACGCCATCTTCGTCGAGGCCGATGCCGCGGGCGACCTGATGTTCTACGGGCGGGGAGCGGGCAGCCTGCCGGCGGCGAGTGCTGTGGTGGGGGACGTTATCGCTATCGCCCGGAACCTGCGGGCCGGTGGCCGCGAGGTGGGATGCACCTGCTTCGCCACGAAGCGAATCAAGAGTATGAATGAGACCGTCTGCCGGTACTACGTGCTGCTGGACGTGCCTGACCGCCCCGGCGTACTGGCGCAGATAGCCTCGGTCTTCGGGAACAACCAGGTGAGCATCAAGTCGGTCATCCAGCACGGTGGGGGGACGGAAGCGCGCATCATGCTGGTCACCCACCGGGTCACGGAGGAGAGCATGATGGCGGCGATACACAGCCTGATGACCCTGCCGGTCATAAGCAGCATCGCTAACGTAATAAGGGTCGAAGACGAGGGAGATTGAAATGAGGCGCATGGGCGTAATCGAGAGATATGGGAAATACCTGCCGGTCAGCGAAGCGACCCCAGTGGTATCGCTGCAGGAAGGGAGCACACCGCTGGTGGAGGCTGGCTACATAGGCAAGGAACTGGGCCTCCGCGTTTTCCTCAAATACGAGGGGCTGAATCCGACCGGTTCCTTCAAAGATC
>JAHEXQ010000120.1 GCA_023252035.1 Actinomycetes bacterium | reverse complement strand
CCACTCGGGTCTCTCCCTTAACCTCGGGGCGACGGGTTCCCGCGTTGCGTGCGGGAGCCTGGGCCAGGTTCAGGCCTCTTCACCGGACGCCGCACGGACGCTAAGGGGGTTTTGCGGGCTCATCCCGGATCTCTGACTACCCGGTCTTTAGGCCGCCTTGAGGGTTCAACGCTTTAGCGGCGGTCCACCCACGTCCGTCTCCCGGGCTCCCGCCCGACGCAATCCTCGGTCTGCCTTTTTCTCGGCGCTCACCACCACGGCTCTTTACCGCAGCGGCTCCAGGTGGTTTGCAGCCTGCCCCCGCAGGCCGGCTCCGGGGGACCTTCCCTCATCTTGTGCACGGCATCGACTCCCCGGGGAATCACCTCCCTTTGGTTCGCGTTCGTGGCACGCTCCGGCGCTTCCGTTGATCGCTTTGCATGCTCGCTAACAATGAACCCGTGCTATCATATTTCCCATGAAATCGAGACCGAGAGGATATATGATACGACTCTTTACAGTCCTGCTCGCTACGGCGCTATTGGCCGGATGCGGCGGCCAGGTGGCTCCGGCGGCTCCCGACTACCGGGCCGCGGCGCGGGAGGCAGCCTCGCGCGCCCAGGGGCTGACTTCCTTCTCGGAGAGCACCCGCCTTGACTTCGCCTTCATCCACGCGAGCCATGCGGATGATGCTTCTCTGGTCATTCAGGCAACGGCCGCGGGCACTAACTACCAGTTATCCCTGGAGCGGCAGGGCATGGGCCGTATCGCCCAAGAGCAGTGGATATATGAGGGCGGAGCACTCTACAGGGGAGACGGCACCGTCTGGAAGACCGTGAACCAGAGCCAGGCCGACCGGCCGCAGCCTCCCCGCAGCCTTCTCAGCGACCTGAAGTCCTTCGAGGTGACGGGGGCGGGCCAGGACCTGGAATGGGGAGGCACTCTCTGCCGCTCCTACACCGTGAGCAGCAGCCCTGATGTGGTCTGGATCTACGCACCGGCCTGGCTGCGCGAACTCGACACCAACCTGGATTTCCGCTGCAAGGGAGAACTCTACGTGGGTAAGGAAGACGGTCTTCCCGATCGCATTTTCTTACGCCTGGAGGGAACCGATCACGGCACCGGACTCCTGAAACTCTCGGTGAACCTCGACACCACCTATACGCGTTTCAACGACCCCGAACTCAAAGTATCGGATCCGATGCAGCAGGCACAGCAGGCTGCTCCGGGTAGTTGACCCCCTGCAGCACCAGCCCCCTCGCCGGCAGGGCCGGCCCGGCTTGCGAACAGTCGCGGCTCTCCAGGACCCCGCGGAAATCCTCCACCGTCCAACTTCCCCTGCCAACCTGTAGGAGGCTGCCAACGACTATCCGCATCATCCGGTAGACGAAGGCGTTAGCCACGATCCTTATCTCCAGGAGGCCGTGCGGAAGGGTCCGGCATCCGGTTTCCAGTACCTCGCGTACCGCGCCGGCACCCGCCTCCGGACAGGAGAGCGCCGCGAAGTCGTGCGTCCCCTTGGTCAGGCTGAGAGCCGCAGACATAGCCTCCAGGTCCAGCCTGCCGTGATAGTGGTAGCTGTAGAGACGCAGCAGCGGCGAGGGCATCGGAGCGTTCAGCACGTAATAACGGTATTCGCGGCTTACCGCATCGCGCCGCGCGTTGAACTCGGGGGGCACTTCCCAGACACCCTTCACCGCGATATCGTGCGGCAGATGCGTGTTGAGCGCAAGAGGCAACTTCTCTATGGGCACTCTGGAACGAGCTCGAAAGTTGACCGCCTGCCCGCGCGCGTGGACGCCCGCATCCGTCCGGCCGGCTCCGTAGATGGGAGATGCGAGTTCGAGCGTCCGGCGCAGGGCACCCGCCAGCTCACCCTGGATCGTTCGATAGTCGGGTTGCATCTGAAAGCCCTGGTAGCACGTTCCGTCGTACTCCAAGAGGAGCTTGATATTAGCTTCCATAGCAACACCGGCAGGTGTCCGTGCGGCGCTCAGGCCGCCATGGCTATGACCTCTTCGGGCTTCCGCCTCGATTAGACAAACTCGACGATGGCCATGGGCGCCGCATCTCCCAGCCGCGCCCCCAGCTTGATGATGCGGGTGTATCCGCCTTCGCGGTTCGCGTAGCGCGGCCCGATCTCGGCGAAGAGCTTATGCACTATGTCGCGATCGCGGATGAGGGCCAGGGCCTGCCTGCGGGCGTGCAGGTCTCCTGCTTTCGCCATCGTAACCAGCTTCTCCACCACCGGCTGCATGGCGCCCGCCTTGGTCTGCGTGGTCTGGATCTTCTCGTGCTCAATAAGCGCCCGGGCCAGGTTCGCAAGTATTGCCTTCTGGTGCGCTGCGTCACCACCCAGTCTCCGCCCGCGTTTTGGTTTCGGCATGTCTTCGGTCCTCTATTCTCCGGTCTTCTTCAGCTCAAGGCCCAGGGCCACCAGCTTTTCTTTTACTTCATCGATGGAGCGCTGCCCGAAGTTGCGCATGGCCAGAAGTTCCTCCTCGGTCTTCTCCAGGAGCTGGCCGAGGGTCTTGATGCCCTCGCGGTGCAGGCAGTTAGAGGACCTCACCGATAGCTCCAGCTCGTCGATGGGCAGGTCCATGGAAGCGCTGCGTGCCGTCTCGCGGGCCTCTTTGAAGGGCTCCAGCAGGGTGTCCTTGGAGAGGTCGGAGAAGAGCATCAAGTGCTCGATGAGGATCTTAGCCGCCCCGGAGAGCGCCTCATCTGGTTTGATGCTGCCGTCGGTGTCTATCTCCAGGATCAATTTGTCGTAGTCCGTGCGCTGCCCCACCCGGGTCGCCTCCACCCTGTAAGCCACTTGGGTCACGGGGGAAAAGAGCGAGTCCACCGGGATGGTGCCCACGCCCTCCTTCGTCTTCTTATTCTTCTCGGCCGGGACGTAACCCCGCCCGCGCTCCACGATTATCTCCATGCTCACTTCGCCGTCCTTGTTGACGGTGGCGATCTTGAGCTCGGGATTGAGTATTTCCACGCCGGCAGGCGCCTCCAGATCCTTGGCGGTGATGATCTTGGGGCCCTTCACGTTCATGAACAGCGATACCGGCGCAGTATCCTCCATCCTCAGGATCAGGCCCTTCAGGTTGAGAATCACATCGATGGTATCTTCCTTCACTCCCTTGATGGTCGAGAATTCGTGGACCGTACCGTCTATCTTCAAAGCGGTCACTGCTGCACCGGGTATCGAGGACAATAGGATCCGCCGCATGGTGTTGCCGATAGTGTGCCCGAACCCTCGCTCCAGGGGCTCCATCACGAAGACGCCATGCCGGTCTTCCAACTCCTCCACGGTGATGTGCGGCTTCTGCATTTCCAGGGCCAAGGCCTTCTCCCTCCTGACAGATCGGACTCCGGATAGCCGTGCCGGGCCGTCTGATGTCGTTATTTCGAATAAAGTTCTATGATCAATGATTCCTTGATGGGGACATCGATGTCCTCCCGGTTGGGCAGGTCGAGCACCGTTATCTCCCGCTTTCCGGGATCGGGCTGGAGCCAGCGCGGCACGGGGCGTCCCTCCGCGGCTTTCAGAGCCGTGAGCACCCGTACCGAATCCCTGCCCTTCTCCTTGATGCCGACCACGTCGCCCGCCTTCACCGGGGCAGACCCGATATCTACCTTCTTACCGTTTACCGTCACGTGGCCATGATTGATCATCTGCCGCGCGTCGTTTCTCGAGGAGGCCAGGCCACCCCGAAACAATACATTGTCCAACCTCGTCTCCAGAAAGCGGAAGAGGTTATCGCCGGTGACGCCCTTCTGCGCTACCGCCTTCCTATAGTAATTCCGGAATTGCCGTTCCAAGACTCCATAGAGGTGCTTGGCCTTCTGCTTTTCCCGCAACTGTATGAGATACTCCGTCTCTTTGACTCGCCCCCGGCCGTGTTCGCCCGGTGGATAGGGACGGCGCTCGAGCGCACAGCGCTCCGCATCGCATCGTTCCCCTTTCAGGAACAGCTTCATCCTTTCACGCCTGCAACGTTTGCATTCCGGGGTCAGATTTCTAGCCATCTTAGAACTGTTTAAACCCTCCTTCGTTTCGGCGGCCTGCAGCCGTTGTGGGGTTGCGGAGTTACGTCGGTAACCCGCCCGATCTCCAACCCGTTCGCCTGCATCGTGCGGATGGCCGTCTCCCGGCCGCTGCCGGGACCCTTCACGAAAACGTCCACCTTGCGTAGCCCGTGCTCCTGCGCCTTGCGGGCAGCCTGCTCCGCGGCGATCTGCGCCGCGTAGGGCGTGCTCTTGCGGGATCCCTTGAATCCGACCGCTCCGGAACTCTGCCACACCACCGTGTTTCCCTGCAAATCCGTGATGGTGATGATGGTGTTGTTGAAGGTCGACCTTATGTGAGCCTGGCCGTGTGGGATATTCTTCTTCTCCTTGCGGCGGGTTCTACCCTTCGCCTTGGGCTTCGCCATCCGTCCTCCTCTCGGGTACCGTCAAAATCTCTAAGTCCGCTGCCAGCCTCCGCCGGCCGGGCGAGCGTAACCTTATCTATTCTTCCTCTTCACTCCCACCGTCTTGCGCGGGCCTTTGCGGGTGCGCGCGTTTGTGTGCGTCCTCTGGCCGCGCACGGGCAACCCGCGCCGGTGCCGCAGACCCTGGTAGGATCCGACCTCCATCTTCCGCTTGATGTTCTGGGAAACCTCGCGGCGGAGGTCTCCTTCCACCTTGAAGTTGCGGTCAATGTACTCACGCAGCCGGATGACCTCTTCCTCGGTCAAATCGCGGATCTTCGTATCACGATTGATTCCGCAGGCATCCAGGGTCTGCTGCGCCTTGGTCCTGCCTATTCCAAAAATGTAAGTTAGAGCTATCTCCGCCCGCTTGTCCCTGGGAAGATCAACTCCGGCTATACGTGCCAAACGCCTACCTCCTCAAACCTCTATCCCTGGCGCTGCTTATGCCGGGGGTTCTGGCATATAACCAGGACCTTGCCGTGGCGCCTTATGATCTTGCATTTATCGCACATCTTCTTGACTGATGGCCTGACCTTCATTTCCTGTCACCATTCCCTCGGCCGCTACCCGCCTACTTAAACCTGTAAACAATCCTTCCCCGGCTCAGATCGTAGGGCGACAGCTCCACCACTACGCGATCCCCCGGGAGGATCCTGATATAATGCATCCTCATCTTTCCCGAGATATGGGCCAGCACTTTATGCCCGTTGTCGAGTTCGACCCTGAACATGGCGTTGGGCAGGGGCTCCAGGACAGTCCCTTCGACTTCTATCGCCCCTTCTTTCTTAGCCAAGTTTCAAAAATTCCTCCTCAATCAATTGGCCACGGAAGCACGCACCAAGCCCCAATGATATAAAATAATCGGCCTTAAGTCCAGTCTTTTACCATGTCAATCCGTCTTTGACCGCTCCGTGCAGCAAAAAGGTCAAACCCTTTTTTGCTGCACGGACGACATCAGGGCAGCGTCAGTATCCTCGCCCCGTCGGAAACCAGCGCCACGGTATGCTCCCAGTGCGCGGAGAGCTTGCGGTCCCTGGTGCGCACCGTCCAGCCGTCCTCCATTACTTCTACCTCGTAGGTCCCGGCGTTCACCATAGGCTCTATGGCGAAGACCATACCCTCCTCGAGTTTCGGCCCCCGTCCTGGCGGCCCGAAGTTCGGTATCTGGGGCTCCTCGTGCATCTGCTTGCCGATGCCGTGCCCTACGAACTGCACCACCACAGAGAACCCGGCGTCCTCCACCACCGTCTGGATGGCGTGCGAGATATCCGTTAGGTGCTTTCCCGTCCGGCACATCTCTATGCCCGCCTTGAGCGACTTCTCCGTTGCTTGCATGATGCGGCGGGCCTGCTCACTGACCTTGCCCACCGCGTAGGTACGCGCCGCATCGGCCACATAGCCGTCCAGGATGACGCCCACATCGATCCCGATGATGTCCCCCTCCCTCAGGGTTGTGGCATCTGGAATGCCGTGCACCACCACATCGTTTATGGAGGTGCAGATGGACTTGGGAAACCCGTTATAGCCCAGAAAAGCCGGTACCCCTTTACGAGATCGGATATGCTCCTCCGCCACCAGGTCCAGATGGCTCGTCCGGGTGCCCGGCTTCACCTCCTCGAGCATGAGCTCCAATACCTCGGCCACGACCTTGCCGGCCCCGGCCATCTTCGCTATCTCGTCGGTCGACTTCAAGACTATCATTGTCGCTACCTCAGACTCCCAGTAACTCGCGCATGGATTTGAGGACCGTCTCCCGCGGCGCCTCCCCGTCCACTTCTCGCAGCAGTCCGCGGCCGCTGTAATACTGTATCAGCGGCTGCGTCTTGGCCCGGTACTCCTCCAGGCGCCGCTGCACCGTGCCTTCCCGGTCGTCATCGCGCTGGTACAGCTCCCCGCCGCAGGTGTCGCATATACCCGGACTGGACGGCGGGTCGTACTCTACGTGATACATGCGCCCGCAGGACCGGCAGGTGCGTCTGCCCGAGATACGCCGGGTGAGGACCTCGTCCCCTGCCTGCACGTTGATGACGTGGTCGATGCGTTTGCCCTGCCGGGTCAGCATCTCCTCCAAAGCGTCCGCCTGGGCTACCGTGCGCGGAAATCCGTCCAGGATGAACCCGGATTCGCAGTCCGGCTCCTCGAGCCGGGCGGCTATTATCCCTATGACCACCGCGTCCGGCAACAGTTCTCCCCGCTCCATGATGGCTTTCGCCTGCAGCCCCAGGGGCGTACCCTGCTTCACATTGGCACGCAGAATGTCGCCGGTAGAGATCTGCGGTATCCCGCATATCTTGCTCAGCTCCATAGCCTGAGTGCCCTTCCCTACTCCGGGCGGGCCCAACATGATGACGTTCATAGCACCCCGTTACTTCAGGAAGCCCTCGTAGTGTCTCATCTGCAACTGGGCCTCGATCTGTTTCATGGTCTCCAGCGAGACGCCCACGATGATCATGATGGCGGCGCCACCGAAGGGCGCTGTCTGCGTGCCGAAGAACTGGAACATCAGCGCAGGCAGCAGGGCGATCCCGGCGAGGAATACGGAACCCGGCAGGGTGATGCGATTCATCACCTTGGAGAAATACGTGGCCGTGGGATTTCCCGGCCGGATGCCCGGAACAAAGGCGCCGTACTTCTTCAGATGCTCGGCCTGCGTGAACGGGTCGAAGACGATAGCGGAATAGAAGTAGGCGAAGAACACGATGAGGCCCGTGTAGATGATGAAATAAGGCGCTCCATGCGTCACCCAGGTAGCGGCCCTCTCCAGGGAATGCACGAAGCCCGCGATCATAGTGGGGAAATATATGACGGACGACGCGAAGATAATGGGGATGACCCCCGAGGTGTTCACCTTCAGCGGCAGGTACGTGCTGCCCCCCATGGTCATACGCCTTCCCCGGATCTGCTTGGCGTACTGCACCGGAATGCGCCGCTCGCCCTGGTCGATGAAGACCACCGCGACGATAACCGCGAGCGCCACGATGACCAGCATCGGCAGCAGGTAGTAGCCGTAACGCAGGACCACGTTGGACCCCAGGCCGTACCACTCCGCCGGCGTCCTCGCTACGATGGCGGTGAAGATGAGGATGGACATACCGTTGCCCACCCCGCGATCGGTTATCAGTTCGCCCATCCACATGAGCAAGGCCATGCCCGCGGTTAGCGTCAGGACAATGACCACCGCCTTGATAAGGGTGTAGTTGATGATGTACTGGACCTGGCCGTTGATGTCCTGCGGACGGGAGAAGAGGGTGACGAAAGCGATGGACTGCATGATCGCCAGGCCCAACGTCATATAGCGAGTAATCTGGGTGATCTTGCGGCGCCCGACCTCGCCTTCCTCCTGCCAGTCCTTGAGCTTCGGGATGACCGCCGTCAGCAGCTCCATGATGATGGAGGCGGTGATGTACGGCATGATACCCAACCCGAAAATGGCCAGGTTTGATGTAGCGCCTCCGGAGAAGATGTTAAGAAATCCCAGGAAGCCGCCCTGCTTCACCAGTTCCCCGAGCACATCGACGTTCACGCCAGGCGAAGGTATGGAGGACCCGAGGCGGTAGATGGCGATGATCACGAAGGTGAAGATTATCTTGCGCCGCAGATCGGGTATGGCGAAGGCGTTACGGAAAGCCTTCAGCAATTTAGTGCCCCTTCCTGTAAATACACTGGCACTAGATCACCTCGGCGCTGCCACCGGCGGCCTCGATCTTTTCCTGGGCTCCCCGTGAGAAAGCATGCGCCTTCACCGCCAGCTTCTTCTCAAGTTCGCCCCGTCCGAGGATCTTCACGTCGCGGTCCAGTTTCTTGACCATACCCCGCTCTACGAGCACCTCAGGTGTGATGATGTC
>JAHEXQ010000119.1 GCA_023252035.1 Actinomycetes bacterium | reverse complement strand
TCGGTCGCCCTGCTCGGAAACGGCGATCCCCACCTTACTTGCCCTTGGCCTTCTCCTCCAGCTTGGCCAGCTGATCCGTGGTGCCGATGGCTATCAGGTAGTCCCCCGCCTCCATGCGGAGGCTCTTGGGCGGCTTGGTGTTGAAGGCCTGGCCTTGCTTCTTCACCGCGAGTATCAAGGCCCCGGAGATCGAGTATATCTCGGCCTCCTCGATAGTCTTCCCCGCCATGTAGGAGCCCGGGTAAACCTCCACGTCGTCTATGCGCCACTCCAGGTTCTCGATATTGAACTCGATGTACTCGCCCTTGGTCACCAGGTCCAGGTAATCCCAGACCAGCGGCTTCAGCATCATGGCGGCCATACGCCGGCCCCCTATGCTGTGGGGCGAGATGACGCGGTCCGCGCCCGCCCTGCGCAGCTTGGGCTCTGAGTCCTCTGAGTCGCAGCGGGAGACGATGAATAGATGCGGGCAGAGCTCCCTCGCCGTCAGCGTGACGTAGAGATTCTCCGCATCGCTGGAGAGCGCCGTTACCAGTCCCTTGGCCCTCTCGATGCCCGCTGCGCGCAGCGTCTCGTCATCGGTAGCGTCGCTCTTGATGACGGTGTAGCCCGTCTCCAGGCAGGTGTCCGCGACATCCGGGTCCCTCTCCACCACCACGAACTTCGCTCCGGCGTTGGCCAGGTCGGTGGCTATATGCTGGCCCACACGGCCGTAGCCGCAGAGTATGTAGTGGCCCAGCATCGTCTCTATGTCTCTACGCATCTTTCTCCTCCCCATGATCCCGGAGACGCGGCCCTCCACCATGAACTCCACCGCGCTCACCAGGGTATAACCAACCGTGCCCACGCCACCTATAACCAGGAAGATGGTGAAGATCCTTCCCCCCTGCCCCAGGGTGAAAGTCTCGCCATAGCCGATGGTGGTTATGGTGATGATGGTCATGTATAAGGAATTAAGGAAATTCTGGTGCTCGACGAGCATATAGCCGAACGTGCCCACCATGACGATCCCGGCCAGAGCCACGAATGCCTTCTGCAGCGAGCTGGGAGTCTTCAAATACCTGGCATCCTCCTGAGCAATCTAAAAAACACCGCAGAACCCTGCGATGTTCCCTTTAGTTTTTCTATTCTGTCGGTTACGCTTAAACGAAATCCTCAGGCTTGACGTCCTTGAGAAAATCGCGGAAGCGCTCCAGCTCCTCCTCTTCGTCGTCCGTCTGGATGAATACGCTCGCCTCGCTGAGCACTTGCTCCACCGAGAAGATGGGGACGCTCATCCGGACGGCCAAGGCAATGGCGTCACTGGGTCGCGAGCTGATCTCGAACTTCTCCTCGTCCTTTGCCAGCGTGATGTCTGCGTAAAAGGTCCCATCCTTCAGATCCGAGATGACCACTTTCTCCATGGTCATGCCGATCTCATTCAATATGTTCTTCATTAGATCGTGGGTCATCGGACGGGCTGTCTCTATCCCTTGCAGGGCGAAGGCGATGGCAGTAGCCTCGAAGGCGCCTATCCAAATAGGCAGAAAGCGCTCTCCGCCCCGTTCCTTGAGAAGAACGATCGGCTGGTTCGCGGGAAGTTCAACCCTCACTCCAACTAGCGTCAGTTCTACCATTCATATCACATCCCAGAAGAGCTCAGGAACAAAATATCCCACCTGCTCTCGCACTGTCAAACGATACCATCATTCTACCCTTTTGCCCGTAGCAAATCACTCGGTCCTAGTCTTCGAGGTCAGCGGCTTGGGTTCCTTCCCCGTTTCCGCTCTTCTCTATAAGGACTCGGCCTCTAGCAACTCCCTCTTGATGGTGCAGATGAAAGACAGGTTCCTGTATCGCTGCCGGAAATCCAGACCGTAGCCGGCTACGAAGATATCCCCTATCTCGAATCCGACGAAATCGATGTCCAGCTCAGCGATGCGCCTCGCCCGGCGGTCCAGAAGGGTGCAGATTCTCAGGTCCCTGGGAGAGCGCGACAGCAGGTTCTTCACTATATAGCTCAGGGTCAGCCCGGTGTCTATGATGTCCTCAACGATGATGACACGCCTGCCGTAGATGCTGTCCGTAAGGTCCTTGGTTATCTTGACGACGCCCGAATCGCGGCCCATGGCCTCGTATCCCGAAATAGCCATGAAATCCACGGTCAAGGGATAGTCGATGTGGCGGATGAGGTCGGCCAGGAAGATGAATCCGCCCTTCAGGATAGTGATGACGGCCAATTCTCCTCCGCCCCGCTCCCCGGCATAGTGGTCCGTGATCTCCGCGCCCAGTTCACTCACGCGGCGTTTCAGCTCGTCCTGCGCAATGACTATATGCTCGACGGCTGCTTCTATAACCACCCTCCTATCCCGGGGTGATGAGCGACTGGAAAAAGCTGGCGGCTTGTCGGAAGAAGCCGGGCTGGTCCACATCGCCGTCCGCCTTCAGCGGCAGCACTAGGCTCCCGGACTGGCCCCCTTCCATCACCAGTGACCCCAGCTCGTCTCCCTTGTGCACCGGGTACGCGATCCAGCGTTTGAGCAGCAACTGCCCCTGGTCCATGTCCGCAAGGCGGTCGCGGCGCATGAGCACATCCGGCTGGCCGGGATACGCGACCTGCACCGTCGTGCGCGGAAAATCCCCCACCTCCACCTGGAGGGAGCTGCCGGCCGCATCGAACCGGGGGTTGGCGAAATCATTGAACCCGTACTCCATCAGAGTGATGGTGTCGTTGTAGAAGGTATCGTGGGTGCAGCCGAGCACCACCGAGACCAGCTCCCTGCCGTCCTTGGCGGCTGAACCCACGAGGCAATAACCGGCCCGGTTGGTGAGCCCCGTCTTGATGCCGGTGGCGTACTGATAGAGATTCAGGAACTTGTTGTGGGCGGTGGCCACGCGGTCCCAGGGATGTCCAGGCCAGGGTATGGTATAAGAGGCTGTCGCCACCATCTTGCGGAAGAGCGGTATGCGCATGGCATAGCTGCCCATGATGGCGAGATCCCGGGCCGTGGTGTAGTGATTCGGATCGTCCAGCCCGTGAGGGTTCACGAAATGCGTATTCACGGCTCCCAGGGACCGCGCTCTCTCGTTCATCATATCGGCGAAATGCTCCACCGAGCCGCCCACGTGCTCGGCCAGAGCCGTGGCCGCATCGTTGGCCGATTGGACGAGCATAGCGTAGAGGAGCTGTTCCACCGTTAGCTGCTCTCCAGCACTCAGGTTGATACCCGACTCCCCGATGGAAGCGGCCCTCTGCGAAACCGTCACCGCGTCCTGCGGATTGCTGCTCTCCATAACCACGATGGCCGTGAGTATCTTGGTGGTGGAGGCGTTCGCCAGCCTTTCGTCCGCATTCCATTCGTAAAGAACCTGGCCCGTCCGGCTGTCCAAGAGTATGGAGGCCTCGGCGGATAAGCTCGGCACCTGAACGCTGGAGCGGTCCGCGGGCCTCAGTATGGGGACGCCGTGCGCGGACATGGCGGGGCTCCCGGCACCGAGTACCACTACCAGCGCCAGGACGAGCACCAGGCTCAAGCAGCTCGCGTAGAGGACCGGCAACCTTAAATTGGATATGCCGGAACTGCGGGCCGCCCGGTCGCGGCCCGGCGTCTGCCGGGTGGTCCGGTCCCTCAGTGGTACGCTAAGCTCTTCCATAATCCTTCGCCAATTCTACCCTATAAGCGCCCCGTGCTGCCCAAAAAGACCCGGGCGAAAGCGAAGTAAGCCGCCACGCTCACCACGTTGATGAGCATGGAGACGAGACGGCTCTGGGTATAACTGACGTTGAGCTTTAGTTTCTTCAACAGCACCGGCAGATAGACCCCCAGCAGGGTGGCCACGATGATGGCCGCGAATAGGGTGCTCCCCACCGCCAGGCTTATGCGCGCCGTCCTCTGGAGCAGGAAGACCAGGACCACCGCTATGCCCGACAGGACCACGTCGAGGAGGAGGACGGCCTGGAGTTCGGATGCGGCCAGACGAGTCACCTCCCCCATGCGCAACTCCTTGCCTCCGATGGCCTCGTTGACCACGGCCTGCGAGAAGAATCCGATGTCCTGGCTGGTCCGGATGATGAGCGGCAGGAAGAACGCCAGGGCGATAGCTACGCTCACTTCGCTCTGGAAAGCGCTGATGGTAAGGGCCAGTATGACGCCGCCGAGGAGCGAGATGAGCACGATGGGCAGCCGGCTGCCCGCGACCGACGCCAGCGAGGGGTTCTCCTCCGCCGGGATGCCGCTCATGTGCGAGATGTCCTCCGCGCTCTCCAGCCTCAGTACGTCGATCATGTCATCCACGGTGACGATGCCTTTGAGGACGTTGCCGTCATCCGTCACCGGCAGGGCCAGCAAGTTGTATTTGGAGATGAGGTCCGCCACCATCTCCTGGTCGTCATCGACGTTCACGGAGATGACGTCGGTCAGCATGATCTCGTCCAGCCTCGTGCCCGGTTCCGCGACGAGGAGGTCCCGCAGGGAGAGCACGCCCTTGAGGCGGCCTTCGTCATCCAGGACATAGACGTAGTAGATGGTCTCGGCCGAAGGCGCCTTCTCGCGCAGCACGCCGATGCATTCCTCCCGCTTGAGATGGCCCTGCGCTGCTATGAAGCCCGGCGTCATACGGCCACCCGCCGTATGTCTCTCGTAGCCAAGCAACTCGCGTATGACCCGAGCTTCCTGTACCCCCATGATGTTCAGCAACCTCTCGGCCTTATCCCTGGGCAGGGTGCCCAGGAGGTCCGTGGCCTCGTCCGGAGGCATAACCTCGAGAATCCTGGACGCCCGCACCTCGCTCATGGTGGCAACCACCTCGGCCTGTTTCTCCGGCTCCACCTCGGAGAGCGACTCCGCCGCCATCACGTTGTCTATGAGGCCGAGAAGGCGATTCCGGTGCTCCTGGTCCACCTGCTCGAGCACATCCGCGATGTCCGTGGGGTGCAGGGACTGGAGCTGTTTCTGGGTGACGGTCAGCTTGAGGCCCGTGGGTGGGCCGAACTCCAGCGGGGCGATATAGTTCCAGGCGATGGCCCGCTCCCGCCGGCCTATGCCGAAACCCCGCCTCACCAGATTCGCAACCCCTTCCAGTCCGAGGCGGCGCAGCAGGGCGTCTCCGCTGACGTCCACCCCAGTCAGGCGCAGATTGCCGTCGAAGCGCGCCAGCCTGAGGTCGTTCACGCGCACCACCTTGCGGCCGTGGATATCCATTATCTGACGGTCCAGGAGATTGCGCCTTAGATGCAGGTCGCCCGCGGGAACCCCGGAGGGAGTCTTCCTATCGGGCACAGGCTGGTTTAACTCCACGCCTTTCTCGCCGAATCTGTCCACCCAGTCCCAGGGAAGGGAGAAGATAAACCGCCTCCCCCTCTTGTTATAGGCGACCAGAAGGCTGACCGCCTGCGGGAAACCGCCCTTCAGCTCCATGCCGATATCATGGACGCGGCCGATATTCCGGCCGGCCTTGTCCCGCACTCGCTTATCCAGTAACTCCGACAGATAGACGATCATGCCGTACCTCATCGCCTTCTTGCTCCGGGTATCAATCCACTCTAATATATCCCCGCCTGGCCCCGGCGAAAAGCCCTCAAGACGGCTTCAGGCCTGGAAGCAGCGCTAGCCGCTGCCTCCCCGCAGCTCCCTTAGCCGCGCAAGTATCTCCACGAAATTGACCCAGTGGGAGCCCCGCCAGACGCTGTGGTTGCAGCAGGGGCAGTATGATATCTCGATCTGGGTGGCCAGGACGAAAGTCGGAACCAACTGCCGCGCCTCCGCGGGCTCCAGCTCCTCGAGGGGCCCATTGCAGTCCACGCAGCGTGCGGGTAAGCGCCCCACGAACCCTCCCAGCCCCATCTCGACGTCCATCTCGCGGAGTTGCCCGACGGTATCGGAGGAGCGCAGCAGGAGCGCTCGCACGCCCCCCGAGCCGATAGCTCGCATCTTGAAGAGGCCGGTATCCCGGCTGAGCAGGATGCGGCCCTCGCGATGCGCGCTCGCCAGGAGCAAGGCGTCCGGTGTTTCCCGCTCGTACATAGTGTCAAATCCGAGAAAGCGCAGGTAACGGGCCAATCTGCCCAGCATGCTATCCGCGAGAAAGCGCGGAGGAGAGCCGGGCTCGCTGGGCATATGCCAGCTTTAGAAAGACGGGAAGTAGTTCGCCTGCTTCATGAAGTACTTCAGCCTGTTCTTCAGGAGCGTATCCTTCAGCTCGTTGGATAGATTGGCCAGCTCCACCAGGCTGTCGATGGCGGCCCGTTTGGCATCCGGGTCTTTCTGCTTCAGCGCCGGCGCCACGATCTGCTCAAAGAAGAGGGCCTCACGGTCGGCGAAATTCTCGTACATGCGCAGGTGGCGCGGCTCGATGCCGTGACGGGCAAACTCCCGGGCCAGCCGGAGCACCTGGACGTCCTCGCGCTCGTAGAAGAGGCCGTTATCTCCCTGGTGCGAGCAGATGAGGCCGTAATCCTCGAGCTTATCAAGGTCTCCCTTGGCGATTTCCAGAACCTCGACAGCGTTCTCCCTCAGCAGCGTCACCTCTCCCTCCCCGGCCATCTGCGGCAGCACGCCCCCGATCTTGCCCGGGGTGAGGTCGGCGGCTTTGACCCGACCGCTATCCAGGTCCTTCAGCTTTCCCTTTATAACCTTGAGGGGAAGGTACTTCTCTTCCTGCAACCTCAGGATAAACATCAGCCTCTGCACGTCGGCCTGGGAAAACTTACGGTAACCGCTGGGCGTACGCTGCGGAGATATGAGCCCCTCACTCTCCAGGAAGCGGATCTTGCTGACGGAGAGCTCCGGGAATTCCTCTTTCAGAAGCTTGAGCAATTCGCCGATGCTCACCAGTTCTTTGGTCATCTCCATGCGTGGCCTCCCCGACGTCAGGTAGCGGTGAAAAACAGCAGCTTGAACTTGCCTACCTGGATCTCATCGCCGTTCTTCAGATCGGCCCGGTCTATGCGCTCCCGGTTCACGTAGGTACCGTTCAGGCTCCCCACATCGACTATCTCGAAGCTGCCTTCATTCCTCTTTATCTCAGCGTGCATGCGGGATACCGTGATGTCATCCAGGAAGATGTCGCTCTCGGGATGCCGGCCGGCGCTGGTGACGTCGCTGTCCAGGATGAAGCGCGTGCCGGCATCCGGCCCTTTCTTCATCACCAGGGCCGCCTTGCCTTTCTCCAGCTTCTCCTCGGGTAGCTCGACCTCCTCTTCCTCTTCCTCTTCGGTCTCCGCCTCGACGACCGGGAGCGATGCGGTGGTTTCGGATTTATTCTCGCTTCCGCGGAAAGGAACCCCACATTTTGTGCAGAACATGCTGCCTTCGGCATTGAAACTTCCGCACTTGCTGCAGAACATGCTTGCTTTACCTCTACCTCTCAGTGAAGCTTTTCGGAGCCGCCTTAGCGTTTCAGGCGGAAAAGCCCGGTCGAAAACATCTTTCTAACAGTATATAGGAACTCGCTCAAGTGTAAAGTGCAGCCTTATCTTCAGAGTCTAAAAAGTGCTCCGTGAAAGGGGTCGCAGCCCAGCAAGCCGCTCGGCTCCTCGCGTTATTCCCGTGTCGGGTCGAACTTGCTCTTGCCCAGGGCCTCGCCCGCCAAGATGTCTGAGAGCCTCTTGATGTCAGCGTCGCTCACCAGCGATTCGCCGTTGGCGAGCTGCTTCTTCTTGCGGCGCACGAGTTCGGCCCGCAACAAATCGATCTTGCCGTGGAGAACACGCCGGCGGTAGGATATCTTCTGCTCCTCTCTCAGGAGCTCCTCCAGTATCTCCTGCAACTGCCGATCGTCCTTGCTGCTGTAGTCTATGTAGGTCTCTTCCGAAAGCTTCTCTCTATCTTCACCCATCTTTACCACCCTTTTGAGCAACTTTCTTATCATTTTAACATAAAACTGCGACGCCGCGGCAGCGATGCCTCGGAGAAGCAGCTTCACGTCGCGCTGTCCCGGAGAGCGAACTTACCCTCTATTCTCCGGGCACACTCCGCCTCGGAAGCCGAATACGGCTGCGTCACGAAATCAACCTCGAAGGCCTCCCGGAATCCCGACTCAAAGGCATCCTCCATCTCCTCGCGGGACGGCGCGAGCCCCACCTCCGCAAGGTTCAGGCAGCCCGAGCGGAACTTCGCCTCCCCCCTGGCACGGACCTCTCCATCCAGGCGCAGCAGCCTGTACAGTACGGCTGCGTTATCCCGAAGCAGTACGGAACCGTGCTGCAGAAGCCCCCCGCCCTTGCGAGCCTGGGCGCTGCCGCAGACTTTAACCCCCCCGTGGACCAGGTCCGAGGTACCTGCATTCGCGAAACAGGAACCGTGCGTCACCGCACCCTCCGCCGCCCGGCGCATCAGGCAGACATCCATCCCCAGCCGGGCGAAAGCGGCGGCGACGGCCCCGCATATCATCTCGTAGGCGTCTATCACCGAATCGGGCTTGTCCATGTCCACG
>JAHEXQ010000211.1 GCA_023252035.1 Actinomycetes bacterium | reverse complement strand
TAGGCCGGAGGGTTTTTATGGATCACGGCATGGGCATCGTTATCGGTGAGACCGCCGAGATAGGCGACGACGTAACACTCTACCAGGGGGTCACCCTGGGGGGAACTGGAAAGCTCAAGGAGAAACGACACCCGACCCTCGAGGACCATGTGATAGTAGGATGTGGCGCAACTGTACTGGGACCGATAAACGTCGGGCGGCGTGCCAGAATAGGCTCGGGCGCGGTAGTGACCAAACCGGTACTGCCCGGTGCGACGGTGATCGGCATACCGGCGCGGCCAGTCGCCGGCCCGGCGGAAAGAGAGACCTCGGCCGGAAACGGGGCATACCCCGATCCGGTCGCAGAGATGTTCTCCTGCTATAACCGCCGCATAGACCGGCTGGAGAAGTACAAAGAGGAAGCAGAGCAAGAACTCGCGCTATTGCGCGAAAGATCGGAGGAGGCTGAGAGGCGGCTCAGGGCCAGACCCCGGACCCTCTCAGATAACCGGACCGGGAGGTAGAAGTGCGAATCGCGAAGGACATGACTGAACTTATAGGGAGGACGCCGCTGGTCTATCTGAACCGCTTGCCGGGCGATACGGCAGCGCGTGTCGTTGCCAAGTTGGAATCATTCAATCCGGGCGGCTCCGTGAAGGACCGTATTGGGGCGAATATGATACTGAGGGCTGAAGAAGCAGGGCTGATAACGCCTGGCAAGACGGTGATCCTGGAGCCGACCAGCGGCAACACGGGAATATCCCTGGCCTGGGTATGCGCTGCGCGGGGTTACCAGCTAATCGTCACCATGCCCGAGACCATGAGCGTGGAACGGCGCAAACTGCTGAAGGCCTTCGGCGCTGAGATAGTCCTGACGCCGGGAAAAGAGGGGATGAAGGGAGCGGTGGCGCGGGCGCAGGAACTGCTGAAGTCCAACCCCAACTATTTCCAACCACAGCAGTTTCAGAATCCGGCCAACCCGGAGATCCACAGGCTCACCACGGCCGAAGAGATCTGGGAGGACACCGGTGGGGAAGTCGACATGGTGGTTTCCGGAGTGGGGACAGGTGGGACCATAACCGGCATCGGAGAAGTGATCAAGGCGCGGAAGCCGGACTTCAAGGCCATCGCTGTGGAACCCGCGGAGTCGCCGATACTGTCCGGTGGCAGTCCGGGGTCTCACGGTATCCAGGGAATCGGTGCGGGCTTCATTCCGGACATCCTGGACAGGTCGATCATCGACGAGGTGATCAAGGTGAACACCGAAGATGCCAGGGCCATGGCGCGCCGCCTGGCGCGGGAAGAGGCGATTCTGGCCGGCGTCTCTTCCGGTGCGGCGACGGTTGCCGCTCTGCGCGTGGCGGCTCGCGAGGAGAATCAAGGAAAGCTGATCGTGGTCATCCTGCCGGATACGGGGGAACGGTATCTCTCTACGCCGCTCTTTCAGACCGAGCAGGCGACCTGACCTACATGGGAATTTCCTCCAGGCCCTGCCGGTAGCGCTCCGGGAGGGTCTGGTAGAGGGCCGTGCCTAACCGGAAGAAACGCTCCATGTTCTCATCCAGGTCGCGCTGGATGCGCGCGGGCACGCCGATGAGCAGCTTGCGCGGCGGCACCTGCATGCCGGGAGGGATCACGGCCCCGGCGCCGATAACACACCCCGCGCCGATCACGGCGCCGTCGTTGATCACCGCGCCCATACCCACGAGCACGTGCTCCTCTAGCGTACATCCGTGCAGGATGGCTCCGTGTCCGACGTGCGAGTCTTTGGCCAGCAACGTGCGGTCCTCGGGGCGGGCATGGATGACCACGTTGTCCTGGATGTTGGAGCCCGGCCCTACCATTATCTCGCCCCAGTCCCCACGCAGGACGGCGCCCGGCGCCACCCAGCAGCCCGCCTCGATGGTGACCCCTCCGATGAGCACGGCTGTGGGGTGTACGTAGGCGGTTTCGTGTATGCGGGGCTCTTTTCCCTCAAAACGGTACAGGGGCATGCGCGTTCCTTTCTGTTTTCCGGAGTTCCCTTCAGGCCGGCGGAGGCTCCAGCTTCTGCCCGGCCCGGCCGGCAACGGCCCGCACCAGGCCCATCGGTCCCGTCATCATCATATCGCCGCCAGGGGTCGGGTAATACACCTCCAGTGAGGTCTGTTCCAGGAGGCCGCGGTTGGGCCCCGTGGCGGCGATGAGCTGGATGGACGCCATACCCGGGGGCCCGGCCAGGTAGAAGAGTCCGTGGCCCGAATCCATGTAGGAGTCGGAGTCCTTCGCCTCGCCGTCGGCGAAGAGCCGCATGTAGTCCTGGAATACGGGAGGATCGAGGTACTTGGTGTGGTGCTCGAAGAGCGCCACCACGCACCCTCCTGATAAGATGGAAGCCATGGTGTGGCCGTTTCCCGCGTTTATGAGCAGGACATTGCCGGAGGCGTGCGCCTCA
>JAHEXQ010000210.1 GCA_023252035.1 Actinomycetes bacterium | reverse complement strand
GGGTCGAGCCGGACCATGGTGGGGAGAACCGGAGACATCTCCCGCACGGCTCGAAGCCTCTTCTCATATCCGGGAGCACGCGGCGATAGCCGCGCGACGACTTCCTCGGGCCCCTCTATGCTCAGGGCCAGGCAGGCATGGCCGCGCTCCGGCTTAGCGAGCGCATCCGCCAGCCAGGCGGGGTCGCCTTTGGTGACGATGCCGAAGCTTACACCCTCGGATGCGAGAAAGGAGATCAGCGCCTCCACCTCCGCCCGCAGGCCGGTCACATCCTGGCAGGGATCCGTCGCATTGGAGATGGAGAGCGGCGGGCAGAGCTTAAGCCCCGACAGCTCGCGCCGCACTAGCGCGGCGAGTCCCCGGTAGTACTGGAGAGCCCCCGGCTTGCCGCGCGAGTATATGGCCTCCCGCGCGTAGCAATAGAGGCACCCGTGCAGGCAGTTGAACCTGCCGGGTGGGGCCACGTTCACGATCCATTTATGGAAGCACTTACGGCGGGCTGTGGCGTAGGGATAATCGTGCAGAGTGGGGGAGCGCCTGGTCACCGCCTCGCTCCTCAACTCGGAATATGAAGCATCGCTCATGCTGCTATAATACGCGGGTGGCACCGTCTGCGAAATGCCGGCTTGCCATCTCTTCCCAAATTGAAGCACCCATATCGATATGTTAAAATAACTTGTTCTCACATGCGCCGTTCCGGTGCAGAGGTGGCGCGGGAGGAAGGAAGAAGCTTATTCGCACTACTTTGTTGCCCACAATCGTCTCCACCGAGCAATCCTAGATACGATGGGTTCTACCTGTCTGGAATAAACCCGAAAACAAAGGATAAATTTGAGGACTCTTTAATTCGGAGGGAGGAGAACGTGGCCATGGAGCTAAACGAAGTTTATTACGTGGATGGCATCAGAACGGCCTTTGGCAGGGCGGGGGAGAAGGGGATATTCTGGCAAACCCGCGCCGACGATATGGTAGCCAGGGTCATACGGACCCTGATGGAACGCAACCCCGGCCTGGACCCGGCTGCTGTGGATGATAATATCTGGGGCGCCACCACCCAGATGGGTGACCAGGGCCTCACTATGGGTCGCACCACGGTCATGCTGGGCGGACTGCCCAACACGGTGGCGGGATGCTCCGTGGACCGCATGTGTGCGGGCGGCATGACCGCCATCGATTTCGGTGCGGCCTCAATCGCCATGGGTTCGGCGGATGTCATCCTGGCGGGCGGCGTCGAGCACATGGGACATCATCCCATGGGGCAGGGCGCGGACCCCAACCCGCGTTTCATCGCCGAGAAGATGGTCGATCTAAGCGCCCTGAACATGGGCATGACCGCCGAGAACCTGCACGATATGTTCCCCGAGATAACCAAGGAGCAGACCGACGAGTACGCGCTCATCTGTCAGCAGAAGGCCAAGAAGGCTTGGGACGAGGGCAAGATACAGAAGATGATCGTCCCCATGAGCGTCTGGTCGGCGGATGGCTGGAAGGTAGCCGACAAGGACGAGCAGCCGCGCCCGCAGACAACCATGGAGGGCCTAAAAGGCCTCAAGACGCCCTTCCGTGCGCAAGGTCGCGTGACGGCCGGCAACTCCTCCGGCTTGAACGACGGCGCCGCGGGCGTCATCCTGGCCTCGGCCAAGGCCTGTGAGAAGTACGGCCTTGTCCCCAAGATGCGGATGATCAACTACGCTTTCGCGGGTGTGAAGGCAGAGATCATGGGCATAGGGCCCATCCCGTCCACCAAGAAGGCCTTCGAGCGGACCGGCCTGACCATGGAAGACGTCGACATGGTCGAGCTGAACGAGGCTTTCGCCGTGCAGGCGGTCGCCTTCATGAACGAGTTCGGCCTGAAGCGCCCGGACGATCCACGCATGAACGCCTGGGGCGGCGCCATCGCCTTCGGACATCCCCTGGCTTCCTCGGGCGCTCGCCTTACCATGACCCTGGCTAACCGCTTCGCCGAGAACCCCAGCGCGCGCTACGGGCTCGCGACGATGTGCGTGGGACTCGGCCAGGGCGGAACGGCCGTGTGGGAAAACCTGCAGAAATGATCACGGTCTAGTTCTTGAGAGGAGGAGAAATGGCTGACGAGCGCGTCACGTATTTTAAAGAGACGTATTACGATTCACCGGCTGGCAAGATCGCCATCGTGACCATGGACAACGGCGAGGATTACACCAAGCCGAACACCTTCGGCGAAGGCGGTATGGCCAGCCTGCACGAATGCCTGGACCGCATCGCGCAGGTCCCGGATGTTAAGGCCCTGCTCTACACGGGCAAGGTGTTTATTTTCGCGGTGGGCGCCGACTTGAATCAGATTCCGGACATCAAGAGCCGGGAGGAGGCGGCGCAAATCGGACCTATGGGTCATGCTGCCTTCAAGCGCATCAAGGACCTGCCCTACCTGACGGTGGCGGCGG
>JAHEXQ010000118.1:3480-8514 GCA_023252035.1 Actinomycetes bacterium | reverse complement strand
CCGCAAGATCGTGGCTTGCGCCACGGTGGCCGAAGAGCTGAGCCAACTGGGCGTGGATCAGTCCGCACTGACGGTTCTGGATTTCGGCCTGCACATCAATCCCGAGGAGCTAAAGCTGGCCCTGCAGGCGGAGATAGCCGGCACCCCGGGAGATATGGATATCCTTCTGGGATACGGCCTCTGCTCCAACGCCATCGTCGGGTTGCGCTCGGACCGCCACCGCCTGGTGGTGCCGCGGGTGGATGACTGCATCGCGCTCTTCCTGGGCTCGCGAGCCGAACACCTCCGGCGCCTGGCGGAAGAGCCGGGCACCTACTTCCTGACCAAGGGATGGGTGGAGGCGGCGGACCACCCCTACCACGAATACGTGCGCCTGGTCGAGCGCTACGGCGAGGAGCGCGCCCAGCGCGTGGCCAAGATCCTGCTCGCCAACTACACCCGCGTTGCGCTCATCAACACGGGGAATTACCACATCGATGAATACCGGACCTTCGCCCGGAACATGGCGGAGCTATTCGCATTGAAGTTCGAGGAACTACCCGGCTCCAACCGGCTCTTGTTGAAGATGCTGAACGGCGAGTGGGACGGGGAGTTCATAGTGACCGAGCCTGGAAGGGACATCAGCCTCGGAGATTTCTTGGAGCCCGCAGCCTAAAATAGTAGTTATGCAGATTGGAGGAGGTTAAGCCATGTCAGTCAGTTTTCCGGCCTACGAAAGGATAGAGACCGCGGTCAGACTGGGAAAGCCCGGCCGCGTTCCGATAGTCCCCATTATCGACTCCTTCGCCAGCCTCTACGGAGGCATCACCCATCACGACATGTTTTTCGACATCAAAAAGTACGACCAGGCCCTGGCCAGGATGATGAACGACCTGGGCACCCTGGACGGCCAGAGCCTCTCCTACGGGGGAATGGGCAGCCTGCTCATGTTCATCTTCCCCACCCCGCCGCTCTTGCCGGGGACGCAAGGCCTTGGCCCCGATGAGCAGTGGCAGTTCGTGGAGAAGTCCATCATGGATGTTGAGGACTATGCGCTGATGGAGAAGCAAGGCTTCATCCGCTGGACCCTGAAGAAGCTGATGATAAACCACCCGCAGCTTCGCAGCCCCATGGGCTTTACCAAGACTTTGGCGGAATTGGGCCGGGATCAAATGCGCTTGACCGCTTCCCTGCGCAAGTGGCGCAGACAGGGTGTGGAGTCAATGACCGGGCCAAATATCGCGTTTACCGCCATGGAATGGACATCCATCGCCCTGCGTTCCTACACCGATTTCGTCCTCGACATCTACAGGCATCCCGAGGAGATAAAGCGCGTGCGCAAACCGATAATGGATTTCTTTAAACGCTTCGCTTTTACGAGCTGCCACATGAACGGCATCCGCCGCGTATTCCTTGGAGGCGCTCGCACCAGCGCATCGGCGCTCAGCCCCAAGCAGTTCGAGGATCTGGCACTTCCCGAGTGGCATGAGATGGCCGAGTGGTTCGTGAAGCACAACATCACTCCCCTGCTTCACTTCGACTCCGACTGGACGGCTTTCTTCCCTTACCTCAAGGAATTCCCGAAGGGCAAATGCATCCTGAACCTGGACGGGACCTCCGACATCTTCAAGGCCAAGGAGGTCCTGGACGGGCACATGTGCATCATGGGCGACGTCCCGGCGACGCTGCTGAAACTGGCCGAGCCCGAGGAAGTCGAGGCCTACTGCGAGAAACTGATAAAAGAGCTGGGCAAGGACGGCGGGTTCATCCTCAGCTCGGGATGCACGGTGCCCATTGACGCCAGGCCCGAGAACGTGAAGGCGATGTTGCAGTCGGTGCAGCGCCACCGGCCCTAAAGCGAACAAAAAGGTGCCTGCCCCGAACATCGGAAAAGCGAACATCTGAGCGAAGATATGTAATAGCTGACGGAAAGAGGCGAGCATGATCGAACTCGGTAAGAAGACGCTGATCATAGGCGAGCGTATCAATCCCACCGGCCGGCAGCGGCTAGCGACCGAGCTGAAAGCGGGCAACCTCGAGTACGTGGCGGAAGAAGCCCGGGCGCAGGGCGACGCCGGCGCGGACATCATCGACGTCAATGTGGGCGCTCCCGGTATAAACGAGGCTGAGCTGCTCCCGCGCATGGCCCTGGCCGTCCAGGAAGCCACCGGCCTCCCGGTCTGCATGGACTCCTCGGACCCGGCGGCGCTGCAGGCGGCGCTCAAGGTCGCCGCCGAAGGCAGCCTCGTGAACTCGGTCACTGGCGACGCCGATGTTATGGACCAGCTCTTGCCTGCCGTGGCCGAGCATAACGCGCTGGTCGTCGCCATCACCAAGAACCACGCCGGCATACCCATGGGCTTCGAGGAGCGCATGGACATGGCGCGCCGCATCGTGTCACGGGCGGCCTCGTTCGGTATCGGGCCAGAGCGAATACTGGTCGACTTCCTGACCATGCCCGTGGCCTCGGAGCCGGATTCCGTATCGGTCACCCTGAGATGCATAGTGGCGGGCATCACGGAGATGGGCGTAGGAACGGTTCTCGGCGCCTCCAACATCAGCTTCGGCATGCCCACCCGCAATATCGTGAATGCATCTTTTCTCTCCATGTGCATAAGGAGCGGACTATCGGCCGCTATCGTAAACCCGCTGGAGCCGGGTATAGTGCAGACCATACTGGCCGCCGATATGCTCTGCGGAAGAGATCCACGCGGCCGCCGCTTTCTGGCCGATTACCGGGCGCGGCGCAGGGAGGCCTATTGATTTGCCGAATGCGGGGGGGCGCATCAGGTTCCGGCCGCAGGGCACCCAAGCCCCGGCCGATTCGCGCCTGAACCTGCTGGAGATCGCCCGCAAAGCCGGCATCGGTCTGGAGAACAAGTGCGGCGGCGTGGGCAAGTGCGGCAAATGCCGGCTCCAGGTGACCAAGGGCCGTCTCACCCCGACCACCCGGGCCGAGAGACAACTGCTGACCCAGGCCGAACTCGCAGCCGGTTACAGGCTAGCCTGCCAGGCAAGTCCCCGGGACGTCAAGTCCGTCGTGGATGTCCAGGTCCCTGCCCTCTCCTTCGCGCTCAAGCAGCGATTCCAGATAGAGGGCCTCGCCTATAGCGGAAAACCCGACCCCGCGGTCCGGGTTTACGAGGTGAAGCTCAAGCCTCCCGCCATCAAAGACGTCCGCTCGGACCTGTCGCGTCTGAAAGACACGCTAAGCGCCCGGGAGGGTGTCGCTTTCAAACACGCAAGCCTGGCCGCGCTCGAACAGCTCCCCGGTGTCTTGCGGGCGAACGGGTGGAAAGCCGGCGTGCTCCTGCGCGACGAGGAGCTGCTGGCCGTGCGCCCTCCGGGGATGGTCCGCACCTACGGCCTCGCCGTGGACCTGGGGACGAGCAAAGTGGCGCTCTTCCTCATGGATATGGCCTCGGGCGAGACGCTGGCCGAGCTGGGCTTCATGAATCCACAACTGCCCTGGGGCGAAGACATCATGTCGCGCATCCAGTACGCTAATACCGGCGCGGAGGAAGCCGCCGGGCTGCAGGAACTCATCCTGCGCCGCATCGGCGAGGAACTGGAGCAGATGCTGGCACCTCACGGTTTGGACCCCTCCGATATCGTCGAAACCTGCCTGGTGGGGAACACAGCGATGCACCATCTCTTCGCCGGGCTGCCCGTGCGCCAGTTGGGCTTCGCTCCCTACGTGCCGGCCACCACCTCCGCGGCGTCGGTTACGGCAAAGGAACTGGGCTTGGCCGTACTGCCGCAAGGCCTCATCTATCTGCCGCCCCCCATCGCCGGCTTCGTGGGTTCGGACATGTTGGCGGCGATTATGGCCACGCGGCTGCATCGCCAGAAGGGCCCGGTGCTGCTCATGGACCTGGGCACCAACACGGAGTTGGCTCTCAAGGTCGATGAGCGTATTGTCTGCTGCTCCTGCGCCTCGGGCCCGGCTTTCGAGGGAGGGGCACTGCGGCACGGCATGCGCGCGGCTCCCGGAGCCATCGAGAAGGTGCGTGTCGGAACCGGCGGCGAGGTACTCGTATCCACGGTAGAGGATGCGCCGGCACGGGGCATCTGTGGCTCGGGCATACTCGACAGCCTGGCGGCTTTGAAGAACGCGGACATCATAACGCCGGCAGGCCGCATGCTGCAGGAACCGGCGGGCGTCGTCGAGGAGAACGGAGAACTCGCGTTCCGCTTGGCTCCCTTTGCGGATGGCGACGGTTGGGTCACCGTCACCCAGAACGACGTGCGCGAGGTGCAGAAAGCCAAGGGCGCGGTGCGAGCCGGTATCGAGATGCTCATGCATCACACGGGAATAGGGCCGTCCGATCTGCTCCGGGTCATCATCGCCGGCGCCTTCGGGAACTACATCGATCCGCTCAGCGCCTTATCCATTGCGCTCATCCCGCCGGTGTCGCCGCGGCGCATCCGCCAAGTGGGCAACGCGGCCGGCGTGGGCTCGCGGGCCATGCTCTGCTCTTCCTCGCTGCGGCGCGAGGCCGAGCGCCTGGCCGGCCGGCTGGAATACCTGGAACTCGTGGCCTACCCCAAGTCGGAGCTGTACTTCGCCTCAGCCATGATGCTCTCCGAAGATGCCGTTGCAGCCTACATGCGCAAGTGGGAGAAGCGGCGTAAATAGAGCCGCTGGACCGCCGCGCGCTGAACCAGGTTGACAAGAGGTGACCCTCTTGTCAACCTGGGAGCTGGTTAGCCCAGCTCGGCCTCGGCGATTGCGAAAAGCTCCTCGTTCTTCAGAGCCTTGATAAGGCGAGCGGTGCGCATAATCTCGGCGTCCATGGCGTTCACCATGGCCATATCCAATCCCTGCCCCGCCAACATGGCCATATAGACGCTGTTCACGGCCGGGCGCAGGTTGTCCGGGATGCCCGCCGAGATGTTGGAGATCCAGCAGATGGAGCGGACCGGCTGGGTAAAGGTCTCCGGTAGAACCCGCAATACTTCCTGCACGGCCACGGCGTGTTCCTGTCCGATACCCCCGCCGAGGTGCAGGATGATCGGGTCCACGATGATGCGGTCGTTGGTGATTTTCGCCGC
>JAHEXQ010000118.1:0-3470 GCA_023252035.1 Actinomycetes bacterium | reverse complement strand
GGCGGCCTCCACCACTTCTTCCAGGATCTCCAGGCGCTCATTCGCATCGCGCGGCGTCCCGTCCCTTTCCGCCAGGGCCACCATCTCGGTGTTATATCCTTCCACTAGGGAGATGAGCGCGTCCCTCACCGCGGGGTCTCCGGAAACTCCATTGATGATGGGCGAGCGGCGGCACTCTTTGATGCCCGCCTCCACCACCTTCGGATCTACAGCATCCAGAAAAAGCCGCAGGTCGCATAGCTCCTGCACCGCATTGACCACGAACTTCATGCCCTCGGCGTCGCCGCTGGAGCCGAGGTACAGGTTTAGATAATCCGCGCCCCGCTTCTTGCACTCCTGGGCCAGATCCTGGATGGGTCCACTGTCCCGGTCGCGCATAGCCTGATTCAACGCCGGCCGCCTGAAGTTTAGATTTCCGGCAACGATCTCCATTGCGTCCTCCTCCCTCGATTTGGCTTGCCGGACACGGCAAGGTGTTCCTCACAATCGAGTTTTTACCCGCGGGGAGGTTCGTTTAAGCGGGCGAGGATGGAGCGCGCCGCGACGATTCCGGAGGCGGAGGCCTGCACCAGTCCTCGCGTCACACCCGCTCCGTCGCCGATGGCGTAGAGGTTCTCTATCTCCGTCTCCAAGTCCCGGCTGAGCTTGGGCCGGGAGGAGTAGAACTTCACCTCGACTCCGTAGAGCAGCGTGTTCCGCGCGTTAACGCCGGGGCAGAGCTTGTCCAGCGCCGCCAGCATCTCAGTGATGTTGGAGATATAGCGGAAGGGCAGGACGAAACTCAGGTCTCCCGGGGTGGCGTCCGGCAGCGTCGGCTTCACCGTGCTCCGCGCGATGCGTTGGGCAGTGGAGCGGTGCCCTGTGAGCAGGTCTCCCAGGCGCTGCACCAGGATGCCCTCGCCCAGCAGGTTCGCGAGGCGCGCGATGTACTCGCCGTAAGCTATGGGCTCTTTGAAAGGCTCGGTAAAACTGGTGCTCACCAGCAGGGCGAAGTTGGAGTTCTGAGTACGGGTCTCCGCGTAGCTGTGCCCGTTCACGGTGAGCAGGTCGCCATAGCGCTCTGTGCAGACCACTCCGTAGGGATTCATGCAGAAAGTGCGGACCTGGTCCTGGAAGCTGCGGGAGTGATAGATGAGCTTCGGCTCGTAGAGATCGAGAGTGAGGGGCTCCAGGATGGGAGCGGGGACTTCCACCCTGAGGCCGATATCCACCGCGTTCATCTTCATGGAGACTCCGAGGCGGTGCATCTCGCGGGCGAGCCATTCAGCCCCCTCCCGCCCCGGCGCCGCCACTACGCAATCCGCCAGGTAGCGATCGCCCGCCTCGGTCAGGACGCCTTTGACCCGGCCCTCCTGCGTGAGTATCTCGCAGACTTTATTGGAGGTGGCCACATCGACGTGCCCTTGAAACTGGGCGCGCATGGCCAGGAGCACCTCGCAGCACCGCTCCGTGCCCAAGTGTCTTATCTTGCCGGGCACCAGGGTCAAGTCAGCCAGGACCGCCCTCTGCTGCCACTGGGCGATCTTCTCCTCGTTGGTCCCGAAGAGGCGGTCGGGCGCCCCGAACTCCAGGTAGCGTTCGTCCACCTCGCTGATGAGGTGCTCCAGCTTTTTCCGGGGCATGTATTCTTTCAGCCAGCCCCCGATATCGGCCGAGAGCGTGAGCTTGCCGTCGCTGAAAGCGCCGGCGCCGCCCCAGCCCGAGGTTATGGAGCAGGGGTCGCACTTGGCACAACTGCCTTCGCGGGCACGGCATTTCCTCTCATCGATGTCATTGCCCTTCTCCAGCATGAGCACCTTAAGACCGTTGCGCCGGTAGAGCTCGAGGGCGCAGAAGATGCCCGCGGGCCCGGACCCTACGATGATAACGTCATACTTCTTTCTCATAGCCACGTTAATCTTACTACCAGCCACTGACCGCCACACGGTTATTCGTCACTCAGCAGAGCGGCCTTTACTTGGGGACGGGGGCCATCGCCGGCATCTTCCCGAAGGTAAATCGGCCGTCCGCATCCAGGTCCACCTGGATGCGGTCTCCTTCGGCGAAGCCGGCCTCCAGCAGCAGCTTCGCGAGCGGGTCCTGCACCTCGCGCTGGATTGCTCTCTTCAGAGGCCGGGCCCCGTAATCCGCGTCGAAGCCCTCGAGCGCCAGCCGTTCCTTGGCGGCCTCGGTCAGCTCGATGTCCAACTTGCGCTCGGCCAACCGAGCCTTCAGGTAGCCGACCTGTATCTCCACTATCTGCGTTATCTCCGCGATGCCGAGGCTCGAGAAGACAATGACCTCGTCCAGGCGGTTGATGAACTCCGGACGGAAATGCGCCCGCATGGACTCCATGATCAGCTCGCGAATCTCGCTCTCGTTCTTGCCGCCCAGGTCCCGCAGGAATTCGCTGCCCACGTTGGAGGTCATGATGATGACGGCATTCTTGAAATCGACTGTCCGGCCATGCCCGTCCGTAAGCCGCCCGTCGTCCAGTATCTGCAGCAGGACGTTGAAGATGTCGTAGTGGGCCTTCTCTATCTCGTCCAGGAGCACCACCGAGTAAGGCCGGCGCCGAATGACCTCGGTGAGCTGCCCGCCCTCCTCGTAACCGACATAGCCGGGCGGCGCCCCGATGAGGCGCGCGACCGTGTGCTTCTCCATGTATTCGCTCATGTCCAGCCGTACCATGGCCTTCTCGTCGTCGAAGAGGAACTCCGCCAGGGCGCGCGCCAACTCCGTCTTGCCCACACCAGTGGGTCCCAGGAACATGAAGGAACCGATGGGGCGGTTAGGATCCTGCAGGCCCGCACGGGCCCGGCGTATGGCGTTGGCGACCTTCTCCAGCGCGACTTCCTGCCCCACCACGCGCCGCCGCAGCCGCTCCTCCATATGGACGAGCTTGTCGATCTCGCCTTGCAGGAGTTTGGAGACGGGAATGCCCGTCCAGGAGGAGACCACCTCAGCGATATCCTCCTCCTCCACTTCCTCCTTGAGCATGCGCCGGTCTTTCTGCAACTCCGCCAGGCGCTCGTTCTCGACCTCGAGTTGCCTGGACAGCTCCACGGATTCGCCGTAGCGCAGCTTGGCCGCCGTCTCCAGATCGCCCTCGCGCTCGGCTTTCTGCTCGCGGTACCGGGCGTCCTCCAGCTTCTCCTTCAACTCCCGGATGCGACCGATGGCCTCCTTCTCCGCCTGCCAGTGAGCCTTCATCTCGGTGCTCCGCTCCCGCAGGTCCGCCAGCTCGGCCTCCAGTTTGGCGAGACGCTCCACCGAGGCCGGGTCCTTCTCCTTGCGCAGTGCCTCGCGCTCTATCTCCAACTGCCTGATCTTGCGCTCCACCTCGTCCAGCTCCACAGGCATGGAGTCGATTTCGATGCGCAGACGCGACGCCGCCTCGTCCATCAGGTCTATAGCCTTATCCGGCAGGAAGCGGTCGCTGATATAACGGCTGGAGAGGACCGCCGCCGCCACGAGCGCGCTGTCCTTGA
>JAHEXQ010000117.1:2198-8574 GCA_023252035.1 Actinomycetes bacterium | reverse complement strand
TGAAGGGTCTCTTCCGCTATCTATGCAGGGAGGGTCGTCTGGCCAGCGACCCCGGAGCCGTCCTATCGGCGCCGAGCCCGGCTCAGCGCCTCCCGGTAGTGCTCTCGGCGCTAGATCTGGACCGCGCCGAAGCGAGCCAGCAGACCGCGCCGGGACGCTACCGTTTAAGAGACGCCGCTATCATCGAGCTGCTCTATGCGACCGGCATACGTGTGAGCGAACTGGCCGGGCTGGATACTGGGGACGTGGACTGGCAGAAGTGCGAGCTGCGAGTTCTGGGGAAGGGTTCCAAGGAGAGGCTGGTGCCGGCATATCCCCACGCCCTAGAAATTCTCCGCGCTTATCTGGAGCTGGAGAGGCCCTTGCTGAACGCAGGGGAGGAGAAAGGTTCTATCGCCGCGATGCCGGGAAGGCGCCATGCGGCCGGAAAACACGTGCAAGCCGGAGAGCCGGCCATCTTCCTCAACTCGCGAGGCGGGCGCCTGAGCGACCGGGGAGTGCGCCGTGTGGTGGAGGGCTTCTTCCGGCGCGCTCGCGAGGAAGGCAAGCAAGTGAGCCCTCACACGCTGAGACACACCTTCGCCACTCACCTGCTGGAGGGCGGGGCCGATATCCGGGCCGTGCAGGAACTTCTGGGCCACGCGGACCTCGCCACCACCCAGGTATATACCCATGTGAGCAAGGGCCGTCTAAAGGAAGTCTATGACCGAACCCACCCGCGGGCATGAGTCGACGAGTGTGTCCGCAGCTACTCGCGGGCATCAGCATGGAGGAAGACCGGAAATGGTGCGCCGGAGAGCTCGGCACCAGGAGCGCGCGCTCCAAGAAACGTGTAAAATACATTAGGAATGATGAGCCTGCCTGAGAAGGGGGCCTATTCTTTGGGGGAAGAAAAAAGAGGCATGGACGAGATCAAGGAACTATGGCTGGAATATAAGGATTCGGCAGAACCCTCAGTGCGGGAGAAGCTCATACTGCATTACGCTCCGCTAGTCAAGTACGTCGCAGGGCGGGTTTCAGCAAACCTACCGGCCAACATAGAATACGCGGACTTGGTCAGCTACGGCATCTTCGGCCTCATCGACGCCATCGAAAAATTCGACCCGGGCCGGGGCATCAAATTCGAGACCTATGCAATCTCCCGCATCAAGGGTTCCATCATCGACGAGCTTCGCGTCATAGACTGGGTGCCGCGTTCCGTGCGCTACAAGGCCCGCGAACTGGAGAAAGCCTACGTGCAACTGGAGAATGAATTGAAGCGCGTTCCCAGCGATGCGGAAGTGGCCAAGCGCCTGGAGATGAGTACACAGGAGTACAACCACCTCATGAACCAGATGTCTTTCATGTCGGTGGTGGCGCTCGACGAGCTATGGACGGTGGGCGGCGAGAAGGGCGACAAGGTCAGCCTGACCGATACCCTAGTGGACGAGAAGGCCGAGGAGCCCTCGCGGGCCTTCGAGGTGGAGGAGGTAAAAGGCATACTGGCGGAGGCCATCGGCCGCCTCCCGGAGCGCGAGAAAATCGTCATCACCCTCTACTACTACGAAGGGTTGACGCTGCGGGAGATCGGCGAGGTGTTGGGCGTGACGGAATCCCGCGTCTGCCAGATGCACACCAAGGCGATCCTGCGTCTCAAGGGCAAGCTGGCCACCACCCGCGATTCCGTAATGGGTGGAGATTGAGCCCGGCGGCCCGCCTCTAAAAGCTGACCGGCCCCAGGGTTGCATATCAGGTAGAGATCGAGCGCAGTGACTCGCGGGCAAGCGAGGACGGGCCTGGGGTCCTGGTAGATGGAGATTGGGCCCGGCGGGTAAGCCCTCATCTTCTCCGAGGCTCCACAGGCGGCTTGGGCCGCCGCTTTTATTGAAGCACCTGCATGATTGTGGTATATTCACCTTTGGATTTTCTGTCCCGTTGGGAGGTGAGTCGCGCCGCAAAACCTGCAAGAGCCGCACATGGCCGGAGCGCGACCAGGTTGGCCGTTTCTTCCCTGTCCCTTGCGGGGCGGGGATTTTTAGAGTAAAACACACGCCGGTGGACTTGCGCCCCGGGTGCCTGGAAAGGTCGGGCGTAGGGCGGAAGCCGGCGGAGGGAAGAACCTGAAGAGGAGGAAGACATTGGCAGTAGTTTCCATGAAACATCTTCTGGAGGCGGGTGTCCATTTCGGGCACCAGACCCGGAGGTGGCACCCCAAGATGAAGAGATACATCTTCACCGAGCGGAACGGCATCTACATCATCGACCTGCAGAAGACCTTGGCGAACATCGAGATCGCGCACAATTTCATCCGTGACCTGGTAGCCGACGGCGGGACCATACTTTTTGTCGGGACCAAGAAGCAGGCCCAGGAGGGCATCGAGGAGCATGCGACCCGGTGCGGTATGCCCTTCGTGAATTACCGCTGGCTCGGTGGGATGCTGACTAACTGGCAGACCATCAAGTCGCGTATCGACCGCATGAAACAGTTGGAGGAGATGTACCTGAACGGCGGCTTCTCGGACATGTCCAAGAAGGAAGCCATGATGCTCAAGCACGAGCTGGAGAAACTGAGGCGCAACCTGAGCGGCATCAAGAACATGGACCGCCTGCCCCGCGCGGTCTTCGTCATCGACTCGCGCAAGGAGCATATACCGATAATGGAGGCACGCAAGCTGGAAATCCCGGTGGTCGGCCTGGTGGACACCAACTGCGATCCCGACGAGGTGGACTTCGTGATCCCCGGCAACGACGATGCCATCCGCGCCGGCAATCTGATTTCGCGCATCATTGCCGATGCGGTTATCGAGGGACAGCAGGTGCGCGAGATGCGCATGCGCGAAGCGTCAGAAGCCGCGGTGGAGGACGGCGAAGCTCCCGAGATGGAGGAGGAGAAGCGGGAACTCACCGGCGAATCGGCCGCCGAGGTCGCGAAGGAACTGGAAGAGGCCGCGGCGGGCGCCGAAAAGGCAGCCGAGGGCGGGCTCCCGGAATAGACGGCAACAAGGAGGCAGGAAAGCCATGACCATAGATGCGAAACAAGTAAAGTCGCTGAGAGAGGCGACGGGCGCCGGGATGATGGAATGCAAGAAGGCGCTCCTGGAAACCGGTGGGGACGAGCAGAAAGCCCTCATCCTGCTGCGGGAGAAGGGATTGGCCGGTGCTAAGAAGCTGGCCGGGCGCACAACCAAGGAAGGCCTGGTGGACTCCTACATCCACCCCAACAACCGCGTAGGTGTATTGGTGGAGATAAACTGCGAGACGGACTTCGTGGCCAGGAACGAGGTGTTCAAGCAACTTGTCCACGAAGTGGCTATGCATATTGCCGCTTCAGCCCCGAGCTTCATAGAGCCGGAGGACGTGCCCGAGGAGATCCTCGAGCAGGAGCGGCAGATCTACCGGACGCAAGCGCTGGCCGAGGGCAAACCCGAGCAGTTCGTGGAGAAGATCGTCGAGGGTAGGCTCCGGAAGTTCTACGAGCAGTTCTGCCTCATGGAGCAGCCTTTCATCAAGGAACCGGATATCTCCGTGCGTGAGCTGGTCACCCGGACCATAGCCAGCACAGGCGAGAACATCGGTATTCGCCGTTTCGCCCGGTACCAGCTGGGTGAGGAACTGCCCTGCGAGTCGGAGTAGGCTGAGGGGGTCGCAAAGCCCCCTTTTTTTATCTCCGGCAAAGGCCCGGAGGCTGGAAGAGGTTGATGCACCGGATGGCTGAAACCATCGCCTACAGGAGGATACTCCTGAAACTGAGCGGGGAGTCCTTTATGGGGACACAGGATTACGGCATCGATCCGGCTACCGTGGATGCTTTAGCCGCTCAACTCGCCGAGGTGCACGAGCTGGGCGTGCAAACAGCCGTGGTGGTGGGTGGAGGCAATATCTTCCGTGGTATGGCCGCGAGTGCAGCCGGCATGGACCGGGCCACGGCCGATTACATGGGCATGCTGGCGACGGTCCTCAACAGCCTGGCGCTGCAGGACGCGCTGGAGAAGCGCGGAGTGCATACCCGTGTGCAATCGGCGATAGAGATGCAGTCGGTGGCGGAGCCCTACATCAGGCGCCGCGCGGTGCGGCATCTGGAGAAGGAACGCATCGTCATCTTCGCAGCGGGCACGGGCAATCCCTACTTCACCACCGATACGACGGCGGCTCTGAGAGCCCTGGAGATTCATGCGGAGGCCATATTCAAAGGGACGAAGGTGGACGGGGTCTACGATTCCGACCCCATGCTCAACCCCAGTGCCGTCCTGCTGCCCGAACTGGATTACCTTGAAGTGATCCAGCGGGGCCTCAAGGTTATGGACGCCACCGCCGTCTCCCTGTGCATGGACAACGGTTTGCCTATCGTCGTTTTCAATCTCACCATACGTGGGAACATCAAGCGGGTGCTGGCGGGCGACCGCATCGGCACAATCGTGCAGGCCCAAGGCTCGCGGGTCTAGCCAAGCAGGGACCCGCGGAAGTCCGAGAGAATCTGGGGGAAAGAGATGATAGAGGAAGTCTTAGAGGAAGCCGAACGCAAGATGAAGAAGGCTGTTGAGACCACCGCTGAGGAGTTCTCGACCATACGGACGGGACGGGCGTCCGCTGCGCTTCTCAACCGCATCAACGTGAACTACTACGGGCAGCCCACTCCTCTCAAGCAGGTTTCCTCGATCAGCGTTCCGGAGCCTAGTATGTTGCTGATCTCCCCCTTCGACAAGAGCATCCTGGGCGAGATCGACAAAGCCATCATGCAGTCGGGTCTGGGGCTCAATCCCGCGAACGACGGCAACGTCATTCGCCTCCCCATCCCGAAGCTGACCGAGGAAAGGCGCAAGGAGCTGGCCAAGGTCGTGAAGGCGCGGGCCGAGGACGGCCGGGTGGCGGTGCGCAATGTCCGCCGGGATGGCATCGAGGAGCTGCGGCACCAGGAGAAGGAGAGCGAGATCACCGAGGATGACCTGAGGCGCGGGCAGGAAGAGGTACAGAGGCTGACCGATCGCTTCGTGGAAGAGATCGACGCGATGCTGAAGGTCAAGGAGAAGGAATTGATGGAGGTCTAGCTTGGCCGAGTCGGTGGTGGGGCTGGAGATGGCGCAGAAACAGGGCAAAGAGAGAGAACCCCTTTCGGAGAAACGTGTAGGCGGAGGTGCGACCGCCAAGGTCCTCAGCGCCATCATCGTCGTGCTCGTCATCGTGATACTGCTCTGGTCCGGGCCTTCGACAAACGATATCCCCTTTGCCGCGGGCATGACCCTCATCGCAGCGGGCGGGCTCTGGGAGTTCTACAGCACCTACCGTAAGCATGGATACCATCCCAACATCTACCTGGGAATCGCGGGCGGATGCTCTTTTCCCATCATCGCCTACTTCCTGAAACAGACACCGCAGAACCTCAGCTATTTCACCATGGCCGCCTCCGTCTTCATCTTCCTGACCTTCTTTGCTTTTCTCGTCAGGCATGAGGAACGGCCCGGCACGGATATAGCTCTGACCTTCACCGGTGCTATGCTCATCGGATTCTGCCTCGCGCATTTCGTACTCATGCTGCGGGTCATACCCGGCGAGGATATCCACTGGACGGTGCCACTGGCCATCATCATCATGGTGTGGGTGGACGACGCGGTCGCTTATATCGCCGGCTCGGCCATCGGGCGGCACAAGATGGTGCCCCGCGTCAGTCCGGGCAAGAGCTGGGAGGGCGTGATCATCGCAACGGCCGGATGCTTTACCGCCGCCTACGTTCTCTTCCTGACCCTCAACCGGAGCTGGCTGACGCTGTCGCTGGCTATGGAGCTGGCGGCGATCGTATCGGTGATAGCTCCCGTCGGCGATCTCTCGGAGTCCCTCCTTAAGCGGGAACTGGGCATCAAGGATATGGGATCGCTCATCCCCGGGCACGGTGGCATCCTCGACCGTTTCGACAGCATGTTCTTCACCGCCGTCATCTGCTACTACTTCCTGAGACTCTCCCGCGGGTAGCCATGCGCAGACCTAAGGGCGTCGCCGTACTCGGCTCCACCGGTTCCATCGGGGTTCAGGCCCTGGAGGTCCTCGCTGCCCATCCGGAGCGTTTCCGCGTGGCGGCTCTCTCGGCCCACAGCAATCTGGAGCTTCTCGGGCGGCAGCTGGCCGGGACGGGAGCGGTCTGGGCCTGCCTGACCGATGCGGAGGCGGCCGCGCGGCTGAGCGATTCCGCCGCCGACAATGTGCGCGTCCTGGGCGGGCGTGACGGGCTCACGGAGTTGGCGTCGCTGCCGGAAGTCGATATCGTCCTCAATGCGGTGGTGGGTTCCGCGGGCCTTCGGGCGACACTGGCTGCTCTGCACGCCGGCAAGAGGCTGGCTCTGGCCAATAAGGAGAGCCTGGTCGCCGGGGGAGACCTGGTGCGCCGGGCCCTGGCGGCAGGTGGGGA
>JAHEXQ010000117.1:0-2188 GCA_023252035.1 Actinomycetes bacterium | reverse complement strand
CCGAGCACAGCGCCATCTTCCAGTGCCTGGCTGCGGGCCGGGCCGGCGAGGTGCGCCGTATCATCCTCACCGCCTCGGGCGGGCCCTTCCGGGGAATGAGCGCGGAAAAGATGAGGGCGGTGACGGTGGAGCAGACGCTGGCCCATCCCACCTGGAGGATGGGCCCCAAAATAACCGTGGACTCCGCCACCCTGATGAACAAGGGGCTTGAAGTCATCGAGGCTCATTTCCTCTTCGATGTGGATTACGACGCCATAGAGGTGGTGGTGCATCCCCAGAGCATCGTCCATTCCATGGTGGAGTTCGTGGACGGCAGCATCATCGCGCAGATGGGCTCGCCGGACATGCGCCTGCCCATAGCCTATGCCCTGAACTACCCCGAGCGCCTGCTGGCAGGCGGGGTCTCCACGAACCTGGTGGCCCTCGGCTGCCTCACCTTCGAGGCGGTGGACCAGGAGAGCTTCCGTTGCCTGAGACTGGCCTATGAGGCGGGCCGGGCTGGCGGATCAGCGCCGGCGGTGTTGAACGCGGCCAATGAGGTGGCGGTGGCGGCCTACCTTTCGGGTAGAATTGGTTTTGCGGATATCGCACTGGTGGTGGAGGAGGTCCTGCACAATCACACGCCGCTCGCAGCGGATAGTATAGACTTAGTCGAGAAAGTTGAACTGGAGGCCAGGAACGCCGCGGAGCGGGTTCTGAGCGGCCTGGTCTTCCGAGGAGATAAATGATAATTCTCTGGATTCTCCTGGGCGCTGCGGCCCTCGTGGTCATAGTTGTGGCCCACGAACTGGGCCATTTTGCTGCGGCCAAACTATCCGGCGTGCGCGTCGAGGAGTTCTTCGTGGGTTTCGGACCCAAGATATGGAGCACCAAGCGGGGCGAGACCGAATACGGTTTCAAGTGGATACCGGCGGGCGGCTACGTGAAGATCGCCGGCATGGACCCGAACGAGGAGATAGAGCCGGAGGACCTGCCGCACACCTACAAAGGCGTCTCCCGCTGGAAGCGCTTCTTCACCATCGTGTCGGGCTCCGCGGTGCATATCATCCTGGCCATCATCATCGCCTTTATGGCCATATGGTTGCTGGGCGTGCCGGATACAGAGGACGCCACCAATATCATAGCCAGCGTGGGCCAGACCACGGAGACGGGGGCCCCGACACCGGCCGCTGAGGCCGGCCTGCAGCCCGACGATACCATCGTGGCTCTCAACGGCTCGCCCGTGTCCGATTGGAACGCCGTGAGCGACTTCATCCGCACACACCCGGACCAGCAGATCACCATGGAGATCCGCAGGAACGGCCAGGATCTGACCCTGACCGCCAACTTGATCGATGCGAACGGGATAGGGTTTCTGGGCATTTCGCCCACTCCGCAGATAGACCGCTATAACTTCGTCAGCTCTATAGGCCAGACGGGGAAATGGCTCGGTCAATACTCCTGGGGAGTCGTCTACAGCTTCTACCGCGTGTTCAATCTGTCAACCCTGGAGCAACTCGTGGGCATAAGAAAGCCCACGGACGAGCGGCCCGTCTCCATCGTCGGAATTTCCCGCTTGACCGGCCAGGTCGCGCATCAGGGTTTGCGACAGCTGCTCTTTTTCATCGCGTTCCTGCTGCTCTTCCTGGGATACGTCAACCTCCTTCCTCTGCCGCCCCTGGACGGAGGCCACCTGATGGTGCTGGGGGTTGAGGCCGTGAGCGGCAAGGAGATAGATATGCGCAAGCTCTATCCCGTGGCGGTGGTGGTGATCGCCATATTCACTACGCTATTCCTCCTGACGCTGCGGCTGGATATCACCAATCCTATCAATATTCCTTAGGCGGGGATGATGGAAAGACGGAAGACCAGGCAGGTATCCATAGGCCCCGTGAAGATCGGGGGCGGCGCTCCTATCTCCGTGCAGACCATGACCAGCACGGAGACGGCCGACGCCGGGGCGACTCTGGAACAGATCGGCCGCATTCGAGCAGCTGGCGCGCATGTCGTCCGGGTTTCCGTGAACACGGCGGAAGCGGCGAGAGCTTTGCCCGCCATCATCGACGGTGCCGGGCTGCCGGTGGTCGCCGACATCCATTTTCGGCCGGAACTGGCGTTGCAGGCTTTGAAATATGGCGTGCAGGGCTTGCGCATCAACCCGGGCAATATCGGTTCCGAGGCCGAGGTGCGCGATATCGCGCGGGAGGCC
>JAHEXQ010000116.1 GCA_023252035.1 Actinomycetes bacterium | reverse complement strand
AGGGTCGCTCGCTGAGTTCAGGAGCGCCCCGCTGATCACCCACGAACTGGGGTCATTAGCCTTGATCGCCGTGTAGGCCCCTTGCAGCAGGGGTAGATAGTCGGTCTGGACGCTACCGCTCAGGTACAGGGGGCCGCCGTTCTTATAAGTCGGCGAGTTGATATCCCAACCCGGCTCATTCCAGATCTCGTAGTAATCAACCGAGTTCTTATAGCGCGCGGCCACTGACCCGCAGAAATTCTTCCAATCCTGGATATTCGCCGGCGGGGCATAATCGGGCATCACAGGAACGCTCCTCTGGGCCCAGGACGGCACGGGCGCGCCCAGCGTGAAGAGGATGTTCGTAACGCCCGCCGCTTTTACAGCGTTCACCCGGTTGTCCAGACTGGTCCAGCTAAAGGTGTCGTTGCTCGGTTCCACCTCGGACCATGGCACATCGATGCGGGCGCTATTGACCTTGGACCACTCCGAAGTGGGAACGGAAGACCGGAACATGCTCTGATTGGGGTCCGACCAATCGTGGCTCAACAGCCCCAGGACATATCGGTCATTCAGGCTTTTGGTGGCTACCTCAGCTTCATCTGCCCCAGCAACCCCACCTGTAATAGACAATAGCAGTAGCAGTATCAGTATCGTAGCGGCAATGCCGTTGATTCTCTTCCATTTGCTCATGTTCAGGAACCTCCCTCTTCCGGCACATCAGTTGAGATTCTACAGGTCCATCGGGCATCGATTCAACCATTACGAGCCAGCGGCTCCGGCACTCTTCGCGTTCACGCAATCCTCTTTTTCTCTTCTATCGGACTCGTCAACCGAGTACCTAATGATTATTACGGGCATCATCAAGGATGCCCTTCCCCCGGAGGCCAACCGGTTTCGCCGGCGCTCGATAGCGGGTAGACTATTGACTATGCGGCATAGGGAAGATCATCCGGGACTAGCGAATCCCCGCTGGCTAAGGCTGGTCCTGTCAGCTTTGCTTCTCGTGGCCCTGTGGGCTATGGAAGATGCCGGCGGAGTTTTTGCCGCATCGGCAGCCGCCGGCACAGGCTCGGACTTCTCACGGCAATGGATAATGGGCTTGTACAGCCACGATTGGGAGGCCGATTTCTTCACATTGGCTCCCCAGTCCGAGCGGCCTTACATGTCACATCCCCACGTCAACGTGGTGTGGCAAAAAGTGGAGCCGGAGAAGGGAAAGTTCACGTGGGATGCGCTGGACAGAGCTATGCAGTTGTTACTCGATAACGGCAGTACGGATTTTCTGTTCACACTGGATAAGTTCCTGCCTGCCTGGGCGGGTCCGCAGTTAGGGCCGCCGAACAATCTCGATGACTGGCGCGCTTTCGTGCGGGCCGTCGCGCAGCGCTACGGCAAATACGTCGATTATTACGAGATATGGAACGAACCGAGTTTCGATGTTAATTCCCCGGCCGCCAAGCAACATGGCGCTGTTCACTTCGGTGGAAATTTCCTTACAGACTACCCACCGATCCTGAAGGCGGCTTATGAGGAGATAAAGGCGGTGGACCCCCGCTCCATGGTTATCTGCGGCTCCCTGAACGACGCCACGACCCCTGTGCCGGAGAACGGCGTGACCTATTACCGGACGTTGACCGACTCAGCGCATCGGATTCAGGACTATTGCGATGCTTTCGGCTTGCACCCCTACTACAATCCGCCTGATTGGGGCCGCTTCTACGATGCGGTGCAGCAGGTCATGGCGGAGAACGGCGTACGGAAGGAGTTGGTGGTCACCGAGGTCGGCTGGCTGCACAACATCGATAATGGGCTGGAGATCCAGAGACAGGCCATAGGCATGGTCGGGGTGGGCTCGCTGGTGGAGAGGGGCTGCCGCAAGTTCTGGATATACCAGGACCTCGACGATCCGCCGGGCCAGACTTTCGATTTTGACTACGGCCTCCTGGATTACCAGGGCAATCCGCACCCGGCCTGGAATTCTTTCAAGGCCTGGGTGTTGGCTTTCAACTTCTTCGACCTGCCTTTCCCGCCGCTCTAGCCGGCAATGGCTCAGGCGGGAAGGGCAGGTAGGCGGAGGCCATCTGCTATAATGGCATAATCGTCTGGAAGAAAGCTCGGGCCAAAAGGAGTGTGAATAAGAATGGTGACCGCTGCAACGAAGCCACTCACGGTGGTGTCTTACGTGCTCATCCTGCTAAGCGTGGGGTTGGCCATCTCCGGCCAGATCTGCCTTAGGGCCGGCATGAAACCTGTTCAGGAAGAGACCGGCATGACCACCAAGGAGCTGATATCTAAGCCCGTTACCTTTGTGCAGAAGGTGATCTTCAGGCCTCTGGTCTTTCTCGGCCTCGTGCTTTTCGTGGTCTCGGCCATGTTCTGGTTGGTAGTCCTGGCGGACATACCTTTGGGCATCGCCTATCCCTTCGTGAGCCTCACCTACATCATCGTACTTCTCTACGACTGGAAGATAGACAAGAGCTACGCGATCAACGTCTGGAACTGGGTGGGGGTCGCCGCTATCGTCGGCGGCGTGCTGCTGCTCTCCATAGGCCGCATGCACGCCAAGTAGTCCGCTGGCAGCCGTTCATCTCAGAGACGTCATGCGAATAGCCCTGGACGGAACGCCATTCCTCATCGAAAAAACCGGGATCGGGCACTACACCGCTAATCTCATCGCCGCCCTGGCGGAACGGGAGCCGGAACTGGACCTGGTCGCCTTCACCGTTTCTCTGCGGGCCGCTCACCATCTGAAGGCTCAGGTGGAGGGGATGCCGGTGCAGCCTTGCGGCTTTAACCTGCCGGCCAATTTGCTCTATTACCGGATATGGCCGCACCTGAAGATGCTTCCGGCGGAGAGGCTAATAGGCTCCTTCGACGTCTTCCATGCCACGAACTACCAGGCCCCCGCCCTGCGCGAGGCTGCCCTGGTGATGACCATTCACGACCTGAATTTCGTGAGATTTCCCGAGATGCAGTCCAAGGGTATCCGGCGCTTCATGCGCACGCTGCCCCGCCTGGCGGCCAAAGCCTCGGCCATCCTGGTGGATTCGCGGTTCACCGCAGCGGAGGTCGAGGACATCCTGCACATCGGCCCGGAGAAGGTCCGGGTGGTCTATCCGGGGCTGGACCCGAAATTCCGGCGTCCGGCCGAGGAGGAGATACAGAGCGCGCTCGACTGCTACCGCGTGGACCCTCCTTACGTGGCCTACGTGGGAAACATGCATCCTCGCAAGAATCTCTATACTCTTATCGAGGCTTATGGCCTGCTGCGCAAGCAGGGCCTCGAGCATAAGCTCGCGGTCATCGGTGGCGGTGGCCTGGGAGCCTTGAACAACCGCGAATATCAGAAACTCACGCAGATGGTATCCGAGGCCGGGTTGGAGGACTCGGTGGTCTTCACCGGGTACGTGCCGGACAAATGGCTTCCAGCCTTGCTCTCGGGCGCGGATGCTCTGGTCCTGCCCAGCCTCTACGAGGGTTTCGGCCTGCCGCCCCTTGAGGCCATGGCCTGCGGGGTGCCGGTGCTGGTATCTCGCCGCGCATCCCTGCCCGAGGTGGTGGGGGAGGCGGGCATGTATCTGGAGGACCCCCTTGATGCGGCGGAGATCGCCGCATCACTAGGCCGCCTGCTGGACGACCGGGCCGCCCGCGAGAGGATGAGCGAGATGGGGTATGCCCAGGCGCGCCTCTTCGACTGGGGGGAGACTGCCCGCCGGACCCTGGATATCTACCGGGAGGTGACGGCCGCACCATGCGCATAGGGCTCTTCGTGGATCAGCTCTTCTATAAGTTTCCGGGCGGCATTGGTACCTACGTCGAGAACCTGGTGCGCGAATTGGGGCGGCTTGACCACGAGGATTCCTACTGCTTGTTCCACTGCGGCCAGGCCGGGAGCGTGCGCATCCCCGGCGGCGGGTTTACCGAGCGCAAACTGCCCGGCGGACGCAAAGCCCTGGGGCTGGGATGGCACAGCCTGGGCCTGCCCCGGGCGGAGTGGTTCACGGGGCCCCTGGATCTGGCGCATGCGCCGGGCCTGGTGATACCGGGAAGCGCAGCGCCCCTCGTAGTCACCGTGCACGACCTCTGCGTGGTGAAGTTCCCGCAATGGTTCCCGCGCCGCTGGCAGGCTTTTCACCGCCGCGGCCTGGAGCTGGCCATGAAACGGGCTTCCGCCATCCTGGTGGATTCGGAATCCACCTTCATAGACCTGCTGGAGCTGTATCCAGGAAGCGGGAAGCGAGTGCGGGTGGTCCCCCTGGGAGTGGAGGCCCCACCACGGCCCGACCCGGAGAGGGTCCAGGATTCCCTGCGCCGCATGGGTATTGCCGGCGAATTCGCGCTCTTCGTGGGGACGCTGGAGCCGCGCAAGAACCTGCTGCGCTTGATAGAGGCCTTCGGCCGGGTGGCGGGAGACCATGCCCTGGTGCTGGCGGGTGCTCCCGGTTGGGATTACCATGAGGTCTTCCGGGCGGCCGAGCGGGCGGGGAGCAGGGTCAAGCTCACGGGTTATGTGGGGCCGCTGGAGTTGGAGGCCCTCTTCGCGGGAGCGACCCTCTTCGCCTACCCGTCGCTTTACGAAGGGTTCGGGCTACCGGTCCTGGAGGCCATGGCCCGCGGCGTGCCCGTGCTCACTTCGCAAATCTCATCCCTGGCGGAGGTGGGCGAGGGGGCCGGCCTCATGGTGGACCCGCATGACACGGAGAGCATAGCCGATGGACTGCAGGACCTCCTCTCGGATGCGGGCCTGCGCGAGCGACTACGGGCGGCGGGGAAGGCAAAGGCCGCGAGCTATACCTGGGAGAAGACCGCCCGCGGGACACTGGCCGCCTATCGCGAGGTGACCCCATGAGTTCCTCCCGGGACAACGGGCGGCGCCCCGTGCGCGTGAGCCTCGTGGTAACCCTGAAGAACGAGGCTAAGACGGTGAAAGAGCTGCTGCGGAGCATCGCGGCCCAGACCCGCCTGCCCGACGAGTTGATCATCGCGGACGGAGGCTCCGAGGACGAAACCGTAGACCTCATCCGCTCCTGCCCCCAGCCGGTTCCCCTGGAACTGCTGGTCATCCCCGGCGCCAACATCTCGGCCGGCCGCAACGCGGCCATCGCCGCGGCTACCCACGATGTCATAGCCGTCACGGACGGAGGATGCGTGCTCGATTCCTTCTGGCTGGAGAAGCTCATCGAACCCCTGGAGAAGAACAGCGAGGTGGCCCTGGTGGCGGGCTTCTATGCGCCTCTGGTGGGAAGCTGGTTCCAGGGCCTGGTGGCCTGTGCCACGCTGCCACTGGCGAACGAGATCAGGGCGGACAGGTTCATGCCCTCCGCGCGCTCTATAGCTTACCGGCGGGCGGTCTGGGCGCAGGTGGGCGGTTACCCGGAATGGCTGGAGATAGGCGAGGATATGTATTTCAACCACGCCTGGCGGAAAGCGGGCGTGGAGTACCGCGTGGTGCCCGAGGCCGTGGTTTACTGGCGGCAGCGCAGCATGTTCAGGGGAGTGATGAAGCAGTATTTCCGCTATGCGGAGGGCGACGGCATCGCGGGGATGTACCCGGAGCGGCATCTCATCCGATTCGCCGCCTATGGCTGGCTATTAGCCGGTCCGCGCCTGGCTAGGGCTATCCCGGGCTACCGGCTGTTGACCGCGGGCGCAGCGACCATCTACGTGGAGCGGAGATGGAGGCGGATACCGGTTTTTCTGCGCTCCTGGCCGGTCTCCGCGCGTTTCGCGGCCATCCCGACTATGCCCGGCATGCTGGCCGCTATCGACGCAGCCAAGATGGCCGGCTATATCTCTGGCCGCTGGAAGCGGCTTAAGGGGGAGACCGGCAGATGAGCATGGCGGCCGTGATCATCAACTACAACACCCGGGAGGATCTGAAGCGCTGCCTGCGGTCCCTGGCCGGGGCGGGCGCGGAGGAGATCCTCGTGGTGGACAACGGCTCTACCGATGGAAGTCAGGAGATGGTCCAGACCGAGTTCCCCGGGGTACGGCTTCTGGACAACCCCGGCAATAAAGGATACTCCTCGGCCTGCAATTGCGGAATCGGGGCGACGGACGCCGATTATGTCTTCATCCTCAACTCGGACACCGAATTCCTTGACCGCCTGGAGAAGCTGATCGCGCATATGGAGGAGCACCCCCGGATGGGTGCGCTCGGCCCGATGCTCTTGAACGGCGACGGCTCGGTCCAGATGTCCTGCCGCAAGTTTCCTTCCGTCGGAGGCAGTCTCTTCCACGGCCTCCTGGGTGACTGGATGCCGGACAATCCTTTTACCAGGAAATACCATATGAAGGACTTCGACCACCGGGTGGCTTGCGAGGTGGACTGGGTGTCCGGCGCGGCGATGCTATTGCGCCGGGAGGCGCTCGAGGCTACCGGCCTCTTCGACGAGGGCTACTTCATGTACGTGGAGGATGTGGACCTCTGCCACCGTCTCTGGCAAGCGGGCTGGCATGTGGGATACTGTCCCCAGGTGCGCGTGATGCATTACATCGGGCGCACATCGCGCCAGCAATCGGCGCGCATGCTCCTCGAGCACCACCGGAGCATGTACCGCTATTTCATCAAGACTCATTCGGGGCTCCGAGGCTGGGTACTTCGGCCGTTCGTCCTGGCGGGGCTGGTTCTCCGTTTCGCGCTTTGCCTGATTCGCGCACGGCTGCGGTCGGGCAATTGGGACGCGGAACGGAGTGTAAGACGCAAGCATAAAACCCGTTAATTAGGGCGAGGGCAAGGTATAATTGTAGGGTGATCGTCTGCATTGGCGCGCGCAATCGCTGCCTGGAAGAAAGAGGGACCATGGCCGAGCGGGACGGGATGCCTCGGGTGAGCATCGTGGTTTCGAACTACAACGGCATGAAAATCCTGCCGTCCTGCCTCAACTCCATAGAGAACCAGACCTATCCCCATTTCGAGACCATTGTGGTGGATGACGCTTCCACGGACGCTTCGGTGAAGATGCTGGAAGGCGACTTCTCCTGGGTGCGCCTCGTGCGGAATCCTCGCAACCTCGGGGCTGCCGAGTCGAAGAACGTGGGCCTCGAGCAGGCGCAGAACGAGTTGGTGGCTTTTCTGGATAACGATGCCGTCTTGGACAAACACTGGCTGGAGGAGATGATCCGCTTCATAGGTGAGCGGGAGAACGCCGGCATCGTGGCCTCAAAGATACTCTTCACCGATAACCACAAGATCATCAACAGCACGGGCGGCAAGGTCAATCTGGCGGGCTATGGTTGGGACAGAGGGATCTTCGAATTCGATGCCGACTTCAATCCGCCCCGGGATCGCATAACCTATGCCTGCAGCGCTGCCATGATTGCGCGGAAATCGATTCTGGACCAGGTGGGAGGCTTCGATTCCCTCTTTCGGTATCCATACGAGGACGCCGATTTGGGGTGGAGGATGAACCTGGCGGGTTACGAGGTGAGCTACAACCCGGCGGCGGTCGCCTACCACAAGCTCAGCGCTACCATGGGGAGAGACAATCCGCGCATGATCTACCTGTGCGAGCGAAACAGGCTCCGCACCATGCTCAAGAACTTCGAGGCCGCTACCTGGGATAATGTCCGCAGAGACCTGGCTCTTCTGTACTTCCAGCGCATGAAGATCGCGCTTGTCAGCAAAGGCATGTCCTATCGCGACCGCTGGAAGACTTTTTTCCGCCTGGCTGAGGCGCTAGCCTGGAACGTGGCCAACTACGGAAGCACCAAGGAGGCCCGGAAGAAGGTTGACGCTCTGCGCAAGCTGTCGGACCTGGAACTGATCCAGATCGGTGCCATCGAGAACTCCATCGATCTGCCGACGACGGTCGCCAACTGTTACCTGCCGGATTACCAGCCCCGGACGGTAGAGGATCTCAACATCGCCAGTATCGACCGGCTAAATATGTACGACGGCTGCGCGGATTACCTGGGCCCCGGTTGGCACAACCGGGAGTTCACCGCCAGCTATACCGCCTTCCGCTGGACTAAGGAGGAAGCGGTCTGCTACCTGATTCCCGTAAAGAGACCCAAGAACATCGTGGTTAAGACCGTGGCCGCCAATCCTCTACAGGGGGCCCGCGGCCGGGTGAAGGTGAATGACCAAGTCGCAAGCGAGTTCTACATCACAGACGGACAACAGACCTTGGAGGCCACAATCCCGCCGGATTCGCACCGCGATATCTACGAGGTCAAGATCATAGTTGACAACGCCTTCTACCCGGCGGAAGAGATGCACAACGCCGACAGGCGAAAGCTGGGTGTGGGAATATCCAAGATATTCTTGAGTAGCTGAGAAATCCCGGCATCGATGGGAGGAAACCATTGCGCATTATGTGCGTTTTTTTTCGTTTCGGAAAGGATCTCGTGGGAGGCGCCGAGATCCATTTCTACCGGTTAGCGCAGATCCTCGCGGGTATGGGCCACCAGGTCGATGTGTTTACGACGCGATCGCTCGGGCTCAGTCATTCGCGCTTCGGTAACGCTGTCTGGGATAACCAGTTCTCTCCGCTGCCCGAGCAGATCGGCGCGTTGAACGTCTATCGTTTTCGCGTAAAGAACCCGCGGCCGGCGAAGGCGCAGAGGGCGGCGGCGAAGATATCCCATAGGTTCGAGAAGGAGTTGGCGAGCCGGGATTTCGC
>JAHEXQ010000209.1 GCA_023252035.1 Actinomycetes bacterium | reverse complement strand
GAGGGCGGATTCTTTTCCGTACCGCGGATAGTCTAGGCGTAAGCTAAAGTGATCGCGCCGGCTCTGCTTTTCGTTAATGCCGCTATCTTCCTGGGGCTGCTGGTCTGGATTATCCCGGCCCGGCGCTTGCAGGGGAGGTGTGGTGGTGGTTAGCCGCGTGGCTGGGACTCTCCAGCCGTCACAACCTGGTTATGGCGATATCGGCGGTCATGGGCCTGAGCACGGGCAGCCTCGATGTGTGGCGCGGCGCGCAAGCCTTCCTGGCGGCGCAGGCCATTGCCCCGCTGCTCTTCTCCCGTTCCTTGGGACGGGAACCGGGATTCGCCCGCCCGCCCTGGTCCGTACCGGCTGCCTTCTGTATCTCGCTGGTCATCTACTTCCCAGCTGGATTGATAAACCGGACCGGCCGTATCTACACAGTATTCAGCGGGAACATAGAGTGGCTCCTGTTCCCGATGATCGTGGTCTTCTATGTGCTGGCCGGCATCGTCTACCTCGTTGCGCTCTATGGGTTGCTCCATCGCAGCAGCCCGGGGGAGTGCGAGCGGAGAGCTGCCCTGCTGGTTCTCGCTTGGCTGATAATTCTGGTGAGTTTCGTGCTCGACCAAATGGGCACGGAGCTGGGCGCCACCGCCCTGTCCGTCGCGTGTTTCAGCACCTTACTGACCGGGCTGCTGGTAGCGCCGGAACTGTTGCGTTTCGGGGTGGCCGTTAAGGCCCCCGTACTGAAAGGAGAGGGATGATCTGATGAGAGACTCGGCCTACGAAGCGTATGAGAAGCTGCGGAATGGTGAGGCCAGCTCCCAGCAGATAACCGAGGAATTTCTTGATCGCATAGACCGGGTGGAGGAGCGCGTGCACGCATTCGTTTCGTTGACTCCCGGCGAGGCTCGGGGGGCCGCCGCACAGGTAGATACCCGCCTGGGTGGCGGCGAGGAGCTAAGCCAGGTTGCCGGGATTCCCATGGCCGTGAAGGATGTCCTGTGCACACGGGGCGTCACTACCACATGCGGCTCCCGCATGCTCCAGGATTTCGTGCCGGTTTACGACGCCACGGTCATCCGCCGCTTGAAGAAGATGGGGCTCACCATGGTGGGGAAGGCCAACATGGACGAATTCGCCATGGGCTCATCCACAGAGAACTCCTATTTTGGGCCTACCCGCAATCCCTGGGATCTGGACAGGGTCCCGGGTGGCTCCAGCGGCGGCTCCGCAGCAGCTGTGGCGGCGGGAGAGGCGCTGTGGGCTTTGGGGAGCGATACGGGCGGCTCTATCCGGCAGCCGGCCTCCTTCTGCGGCGTGGTGGGGCTGAAACCGACCTACGGCCTGGTCTCGCGCTACGGGCTGGTGGCGTTCGCCTCCTCCCTGGACCAGGTGGGGCCCATCACCCGGAGCGTGCGGGATTCCGCCATCCTGCTCCAGGCCATCGCCGGGCATGACCCCTGCGATTCGACCTCCATCCAGGCGGAGGTCCCGGACTACAGCGCCGCCATGGGCGACGATATCAAAGGATTGCGCATAGGAGTGCCCAGGGAGCTCATGGATGAGGGGCTTAGCCCCGGGGTGCGCGCCCGTATAGGGGAAGCCCTCGACACCCTGGCAGGGTTGGGCGCAGAGGTGGAGGAGACCTCGCTCGACAGCTTGAGCTACGCCCTCAGCGCCTACTATATGATCGCGCCGGCGGAGGCCAGTTCCAACCTGGCTCGCTACGACGGGGTGCGCTACGGCTTCCGGATTCCTGGAGAGGATATCTGGGAGATGTACGCCGCGACGCGCGCGGCGGGCTTCGGCGACGAGGTGAAGCGACGCATCATGCTGGGCACCTTTGCCCTCTCCGCCGGTTACTATGACGCTTACTACGGACAGGCGCAGAAGATACGCACGCTCATCGTGCGGGATTTTCAGGCGGCCTGGGAGCGCTTTGACCTGCTGGCCAGCCCCACGGCGCCTACCGTGGCCTTCCGCATCGGGGAGAAGGTCGACGATCCGCTCTCCATGTACCTCTCGGACGTCTGCACCATCCCCGTGAACCTGGCGGGCATACCCGCCATCAGCTTACCCTGCGGACTGAGCGACGGCATGCCCGTAGGGCTGCAGCTCATGGGGAAGGTACTGGATGAAGTTACCATCCTGAAGGCGGCCTACGCCTTCGAGCAGTCGGTGCCGTCCATTGGGCTGCCCGCCCTGGAAGGGAGTGAGGCCTGATGGAACGCGAGGTCATCATCGGCTTGGAGATACACTGCGAGCTGAAGACCGCCTCCAAGATGTTCTGCGGCTGCGACGCCTCTTTCGGCGGCGAGCCCAACTCCAGGACCTGTCCTGTATGCCTGGGTCTGCCTGGGGTGCTGCCGGTCATCAACCGGAAGGCGGTCGAATATGCCATCAAGACGGGCCTGGCCCTGGATTGCAGTATCGAACCCGCATCCATTTTCCACCGCAAGAATTACTTCTATCCGGACATGCCCAAGGATTACCAGAT
>JAHEXQ010000115.1 GCA_023252035.1 Actinomycetes bacterium | reverse complement strand
CGAAGATACCCGCCTGTCGCCCCGCCGTAATGGGTACACCGAACTCGCGCGCACCGCAGGATTTGCAGAAGGATTCTTTGCGCTGCTTCTTGGGCTTGTGGGGCTTCGTCTCCACCTTTGCCCCAGGGGCCAATTTCTCGCGCTCCTTGGAATTCGCCGCGATCCTTATCGTGAAGACATAACCTCCGCAGTCCTCCACAGTTACGACGCCCTTGACCCCGAAGAGGGCCTCCCACAGGCCGAGCAGGTCGCCCGCATAAAGATCGGGATGATACGGGTTCCGCACCCGCACGCTCAAGGACTCGGGTGCCTTTACCTCGAGCAGGTCCATCTGGCCCGCCCCGAAGAGCCCCGCATTCTGGAGAAGGTCGGCCATCCCGGCACGAGCCGCCACCGCTGCTACTAAACGTCTCCGCACCCTGCCTATTTGCGAGCACAGCGCGTCTCTGGTGCGCTCCCGGGCTATCTGCTGCAGGCGTGATCCGAAATCTCCGGGCAACGCCGGCTGGAGCGCCTCGAGCATCTCGGCCAGCTCCTGATGCTCCAGGGCCACCAGGCGCGTCCAGGGTTTGCGGAGCGCCACAAGTCCGCGCTCGCTCCATTTAACGCGTTCGAGGGTCGCTCGGGGGAATCCGCAGAGTTCGCAATAGTCCATGCGCGTAATACCTTTCACATTGAACGTGCCGTTAAGGGACATTATAGCAAAAGGATGGGGAACAATCGGAAGAGTCGGGGTCTGAGAAAATAGGGAAAAGGAAAAGGCCCTGGCAGGGGAACCAGGGCCCTCCGCATAAGCGGACTCCATCGGGGATTCAGGGGGATGCTTCAGGGCTTTTATAAAGGTTTCAAAATCTTTTCTTGAGTTCGCGCTGCAACCGTTTCTGTCACGTCGAGGGCGGATGCTGCGATGATTACTGCGACTGTGCTTCAAGTCGTGCTGGAGCTAGACAAAGATCATTGCTTCAGAACCGCTATGGACGCTGCTTCGATACCTGGCTGCGAATGTTGTTGCGTGCCCGCCATCGACGTTACCTTCTAAAACCAGGAGAAATACGGCCATCTCCCAACCAATCCTTCGAGTCCGCTATTGATTTTCCAAGGTTCTAAGTCAACTCTGACAGTAAAAGACTACAGGCTGCAAAGGGGTCAATCCATTACCCGCGAGTAGTAAATCGGGCCAAACCTACTACCCAGGGAGTAGAAAAGCAATATTTGCGCAAAGTGTTTCTGTTATGTTCATATCATTGCACGCCCGATTGCCATCTGGAGGGCTAGCTGGGGAAGTCCTGAGGATGATGCCCAGGTCATAGCCGTAGCTCGTATGAGAAACAGGATTGCGAGCCCGCCGTAGTGATGGAAGTGGCCTCGCTAATTGAAATAATCCAAGGGGTATAGAACAATTAGATTGGTTGCGGGCAGCGGCTGAGAAGAGAGCTGGTGAGATTGGAGATATGATGCCGAATATCTGCGCCAAGAGCGATGACAAAAATATGTGGGACCAGAGCATCCGCGGGGTCAACCGGGTGATCGAGGGGATAGCGGGGCGCGTCCCGCTGTTTCGCTCACTCCGAGGGGCTTTCCGGCCGGGGGACGAGAAGATGATCGACTGGGAGCAGTCGGAGCGCATCGCGGAAATCCTGGCCAGTTCCGACGGTGAACGACCCTTCCCGGTGAGCGGGAAGATGCAGAGCGATTTCGACGGGATGGCGGAGCAGTCGCGCGAGATGGTCGCCTCCTTCACCGGGCTGCCTGTGCGCGAGCCACTTGGGCCTGTTTATGTCTTTGACCGCCTCGCCTGGGTGCGCGCCAACCTGCAGGGATTCAAGATCATCTTCGAGCCTCTCTCCGAGAGCTACCAGGCGGCCCTCGAGAAGTTCGCCAAACAGCGAAGGGGCCAGGGATTTCAGAAGCGCGTGTTGCGGGGGGTGTTGACCATCCAGATAGGCCTGGTCATGGGCTATCTCTCCCGGAGCGTGCTGGGCCAGTTCGACCTGGGAATCCCCGGCCTGGAATCGGGCGGCAAACTATACATCGTCATGCCCAACATGCTCAAGGCCGAGCGCAAAATGGCCCTTAACCCCAAGGACTTCCGCCTCTGGATAACCCTGCACGAGGTTACGCACGCCGTGGAGTTCCAGGCGTCTCCCTGGCTGCGGACCTATATGAAGGACCTCATGGACAAGTATTTCCGGAGCGTGGCTCTGCGCCTGGAGGATTTGGGTATGCACATCAAGCCTGGGAACCTGGGCGATGTTTCATCCCTGCAGGAGATAGTGAAGCAGGGCGGCCTCGTTTCCCTGGTGTCCACCCCCGAGCAGCGCGAGATCCTCGGGCGCATCCAGGCTTTCATGTCTCTCATCGAGGGATACAGCAACCTGGTGATGGACTCCGTGGGAGAGAAGGTGCTGCCCACCTACAGAGAGATGAGCATGGCCTTCCGGAGCCGCGAGGAGACCAAGACCGGCGCGGAACGCCTCGTCCAGAGGATGCTCGGCTTCGACCTGAAGCTGCGCCAATACCAGGTGGGAGAGTTGTTCTGCCGGGAGGTCATGGAGAAGGAGGGGCTGGAATTCCTGAACCGTGTTTGGGCGCGGCGGGAAAACCTGCCGGACGCCGACGAGATCGTGAAACCCTATCTCTGGATAGAGCGGATCAAGCGCGAGGGCGCGAAGCGCATCCTGCACTACGACGTATAACCTCCGCCGGGGGCCCCGCGGCAACTCAAGCAAGGATCTGGATGTGCCCCTTGGCTTTCAGCGTAAATCAACGCAACAAAGAGGTCCGCGTTGCGATTATGGCTCGGTTCCCGGTCAGCGGAGAATCAACGCCACTGTTGGGGCCAGACCCTTTTGTTGCATTCCAGCGTGGATGCAAGCAAGGCGTCTGCTCCGAAAATAGTGTCATTTCCATCCTCTGCTGGTGCCACTACCGTAGCATGGGCGAGACTGGCCCTTACGTTGCTTCAACTAGCCCTTTTGTAAGGGTACTGCCGCTGCGCTAGACACTGCTGGCCCGCAGCCACGCGGCCACCCCGACGACCTGGGTGGCGGTCTTCACCCTGTCCATGTTCACCTTGTCGGGGGTGTCAGTGAGCTGGTGGAAATCGGGGTGGTTGGTCTTCTCGCTCCAGGACCAGTCGCAGTTCACCGCGGCTATGTGGTACACGAAGAAGAGGGAAGCCGGCGAGCCGCCTGGATCGCTGCCTCCCCGCTCCAGGTTGACCCCGCAGAAGGAGGCCGCGCTGACCACACTGTCGGCGATGGGGCGGTTCTTGCGGTAGTTCAGGTCCCAAAGGCTCAGGTATTCATCGGGGCCCGCGCCCAACCCCTGTACGTTGATAATCTCCGCCCGGTCCTTCTTGCCGGCTTGCTCGATGCCATCAGCCAGGGCCCTCGAGCCGAAGCTGCCGCTCTCCTCTGCTGCGAGACATGCGAAGACGACCGTTTTCTTGGTGGACAGTTTCAGCGAGGTGAAAACCCGGGCCAGTTCCAGCACGGCGCTGGTGCCCGAGGCGTTGAAGTCGGCCCCGGGGTAAACCTCCCCGGTATCGCGGTCCACACCAATGCCGTCGTAGTTGGCGGTGATGATAACGAGGTTATCCGGCTCTTCCGAACCCTTGATGGCCCCGAGGATGTTCCGGCAGGTGATCTGGCCCGCCCGCTGGTCGGCCACGAAAAGCCGCTCCCCCGGCACTTCGAAGGACTGCCAGAGGTCACGCATCCCTAGTTGTTCCACCGGCTGAAGGCCGTAGGAGGAAAACTGCTCCAAGAGAAAATCGGCAGCCATCTCGCCTTCCTGCGAGCCTGTGGGGCGGCCCTTCAACTCGGCGCTACTGAGAAAATCGATGGTGTCCGATTCCCTGGCCGGATCCACCGTTCGCCTGATCTTCTCCAGCACCGGTTTGTCGAAGAGCCCCCGGGTATTGGAATTGCTGGACAAGCTGCTTCCGCATCCCGGCAGAGGTAGAGCGACGCTGAGTGCCAGAAGCAGTAGGGCGACTGCCGCGAGCCGGCGCCAAGCCGGCCTCAGGTGACTTCGTGTCGCAAGATTCATCGCCTGCCGTCTTTCCGAAAGAACGGCAGGCGCTTCTTCGTCTTCGTGGGCTTGCTCACCTTAATACTCTTTCGGGCTGTGCTCTGGATGGGCTTCGTATCCCGTTCCGAGGAGGGTTTACGGCGCATAGCCCGCAGCATAAGGGATGTGCCGGAGAGAGTCAGCGTCCCTAGAATGACTACCAGTATTATCCACCACAGGTTGGAGCCGCCCGAGGCGGAGGCGTTCCGGGGTATCCCCAGTATCTGCCAGGCGTCCGCCCCATTTATGGTGATATTGATGGTTTCAGCTCCGCTCACCGCTTGCGCAGTCTTCACAACCTGGTCGAGGGCCTGGCGCGCCCGCAAGGAATCTCCTTGCACTGCCTCTAGCTCCGGGGAGAGGTCCGTCCCGAACGTCTTGCCGTCATTAGACTCCGTGTAGTAGAGCATCTTGACACCATCGGGTATCTGCGTCGAATAGCCCTCCGCCTTCTCCTCATCCGTCGGGCCCTTGAGGAGTTCGGAGATGGTGAACCCGGCTAATTGCGCGCCTCCGGTCACTTGCCGGTCCACTCCCATGAGTTGGCCGTCCTTGTAGAAGAAGACCTGCTGGCTGGCTTGTTGCTGTGGTTCGTTCGGAGTGGCCCCGGAGGGCAATGGCGTTCCCTGGTCCGTCTGACCGGAGGTGCCAGGCTGGGGCGTGTCCGCCTGTACCAGCGAGGTACAGGCGAGAAAACCGCCCAGGAGGCTCAACACCATGACCAGTGAAACCACGGCCAGTGACCTGATAAAGCGCTTCATACGTCACCTCATTTTTATAGATGATTCTACCACACACATCTCGGTGTTTACTTGACCTTCGTGCCGGTGCGCCTGGCCATGATGCTATAATCGGATGATGGATGGAAAGGGTGGATTGCGTTGAAGATCGGTATCCCCCGCGGCTTGATGTATTACAAATACTTCCCGTTCTGGAAGACGCTGCTGGAGGACCTGGGGAACGAGGTCGTGGTCTCCCCGCACACGAGCCGGCGCATTCTGGAGGCGGGCGTAGAGTCCTGTGTAGATGATATCTGCTTAGCGGTGAAGATATTCTGCGGCCACGTGCTGGCCCTGCGAGGCCAGGCGGATTGCATCATGGTCCCGCGACTGGTGAGCGTGGAGAAGAACGGGCACGATGCTTTCACCTGCCCCAAGCTTATCGCTCTGCCGGACATCGCGCGCCATTCCCTCGAGGGCGTTCCGGAGATCGTCGAACTGGTCGTCGATGTGCAGCGGAGGCCACTCTGGAATAGCGTTGCCCGTTTCGCCTCCAACTTTACTTGGAATCCGCTGTCCATCCGAAGGGCTTACCTCCATGCCCTCGAAGTGCAGGATCGTTACGACGCTCTTCTCTGCAAGGGGTTCGCGCCCGACCAGGCCATGAAACAACTGGAGTCTTCCAATGGGAATGGGCGGGATGCGCCTCTGCCGCAGGAGCCGCCGAGCCTTTGCGTAGCCCTGCTCAGCCATCCTTACCTCATCTTCGACGACTTTCTGAACCAGGGCTTGCGGGGTATGTTGCAGCGCATGGGAGCCCGCGTGCTCCTGCCGACCATGCTGGACGCAAACCTGATAAAGCGTGAAGCTTCGTGCTATGAGGCGCTCTCCTGGAGCTACGAGCGGGACCTGGTGGGAGCCGCCTCCTATTTCCTGAAAAATCCCGAGGTGGATGGAGTGATCTTCCTGATAAGTTTTGCCTGCGGGCCCGATTCTCTGGTAACCGAGATAGTGATGCGGGAAGTTCGCCGTAAGGGGGATAACCCCATCATGCCCCTGGTCATAGACGAACACAGCGGCACGGCGGGCCTGCACACGCGGGTCGAGGCTTTTGTGGATATGGTGGAACGCCGTAAGACGCGCCAGGTTGGCGCGGAATGTGTCCCGCAAGGAGCCGGTGAGCTGTCCGGGAGGGCTTCGCTTTGAAGATCACCTTCCCACATATGGGACGGGCTTACATCCCCATCCAGGGCTTGCTGGAGAAAGCCGGTCTGGAGACCGTTGTGCCGGCCAGGCCGCACCGCCGCGGAGTGGAGTTGGGCGCCCGCTACGCGCCGGAGTTCGTCTGCCTCCCCTTCAAATCGACTCTGGGAGATTTCATCGACGGCTTGGAGAAGGGCGCCGACACCCTGGCCATGGTCTGCGGCATGTGGGCATGCCGTTTCGGGTACTATGGCCGGGTGCAGCATCAGATCCTGCGCGACCTGGGATACGAGTTCGACTCCATCCTCATCGGCAAGGATGATCTCATGACGGTCTTGCGCAAGTTCATCTCCGCCATGCCGAAGAAGAAACGCCTTCGCCGGATAGTCGCCGCGATAGTCATGTTTCGGGCGCGAGCCCGCCTGGTGGACGAGTGGGAGTGGCAGGCACGGCGGATGAGGCCCGTGGAGCGCATTTCCGGCAGCGCGGATGAAGTGCTCTCCGCATTCTTCACCCGGCTGGAAACGGCTCCCAACTTGCGCAGCGTCCGCAGGCTGAGGCGGGAGGCCATGAAAGCTTTGGCCAAAGTACCGCTGCGCGAAGACCGACGCCCCCTCAAAGTAGCTCTACTGGGCGAAGTTTACATGGTACTGGAGCCGAATTTGAACCTGGAACTCGAGCGGGGGATGGGCGAACTGGGTATGGAGGTGCATCCGGTTCTCACCACCTATCGCTGGTTGCTGAAACCCTTTCGCATCCTGGATCCGAGGATCGAGCTGACGGAGGCCTGGGCCAGGAGGGTGTCGCGTCCCTACGTTCGCTATGTCCTTGGTGGGGAGGAGCACTGGACCATAGCCGGCACCATCCAGGCGGCGAAGCGCGGATACGACGGAGTCGTGCATGTCTATCCCCTGACCTGCATGCCGGAGAACATCTGCCGGTCCATCCTACCCAAGGTGACCGAGAAATACAACATCCCGCTTCTGGACCTATGTTTTGACGAGCATTCCTCGCCGGTGGGGATCAGAACCCGGTTGGAGGCTTTCGGCGATCTGCTGGAGAGGAGACGGAGTTCCACTCCGGCGGCGGGGTCAGGGTGAGCTGCTCTTGCGCAGGATGTGAGCGATGACCCTTAGCCGGATGTTGCTGTCCTGGGCGGCCTCCACCACCTGGGCTACGCGGCGCCGCAACTCGGGGTCGTTGATGAACCAGTAGAAAGGCTCGCCGGCTTTACGTTCGGCCACCAGGAAGCCGCGCTCGACACTGAAGAGGACAGCTTTGAGGACGTCCTTCTCATCCCGGCCCAGCGCCGCGGCGAGGTCCAGGATGTTGCCCATGAATTCGGGGTTGCCGTGCAGGAATACCAGCAGGTCCCAGGTAATGAAGGAATCGACATTTTCGCTGATGAACTCCCGGACCTCATGGGCAATCAGGTCGTTAGCGTGATCAACAAGAGGATCTTCCATGTCACCCCCCATTTGTTTTCTTTCTAATAGTAGCATAGGGGATGGGTGCGCTGGAGCGTCGAGAGTGCGCAAGATAGGTATGGAGATGAGCGGATTCGAACCGCCGACCTCCCTGCAGGAGATGGTGGAGATGAGCGGATTCGAACCGCCGACCTCCCTGCAGGAGATGGTGGAGATGAGCGGATTCGAACCGCCGACCTCCTGCTTGCAAGGCAGGCGCTCTCCCAACTGAGCTACATCCCCACGTTCATCTAAAGCTATTCGGTTTTCAAGTTCATCAACCGGTGTGTGGCCGCTATCGCCGCGCTTTTGGCGGTTCGAAATGCGAACCGCGCCAACGATCCCGGCCTGCTTGCAAGGCAGGCGCTCTCCCAACTGAGCTACATCCCCACGTTCATCTAAAGCTATTCGGTTTTCAAGCGTTGATATGCCAGGACGGCATTATATTGTAGATTCCACAGACATTCTAGCATAGGGCCTGAACAACATGAGTAACATAGGCAAGGCCGTCCCGCTGCGTATATAGGTATTTAAATGATCTCAACGAAGGAGGAGCATATGAAAGCCTTCATACTCATCAAGGTGGAGCCCGGCAAGGTAAAGCAGGCCGTGGGCGAGCTCGCCGCCATGTCCAAGGTGCAGGAGGTCTTTGCCGTGACAGGGCCGGACGATATCATCTGCCTGGTGGACGCGCGGGGAGCTAAAGAGCTTTCCGATATGGTCATATCGGATCTTCACGCGGTGGACGGGATCCAAGCCACCGACACCCGCATAGTCGTAGACCTCTAGGGGCCCCCATGGATACAATCGACCAGGTTTACCCTCCTGGCCGGACTGCCGGAAGGGGGCCATCGCAATCGCCTTTCTGGCGGAACCTTTCCTGAGGATGCTAAACTATTCCTGATTTTAAACCGGAGGGTACAAATATTGGTCGAACGCCGGAAGACCCGGATCAAGCTGACGCGCCGCTTCTACTTTCTGATTCTCGGTGTGGTAGCGGCATTGGTCCTGGGGATCGTTATCGCCGCTGCGACATGCTCGGGCCCCGCTGCCAATCCTTTTTCGAACATGGGCAAGAAGCTGAGCGTGGCGGAGATGCAGCGCCTAAAGGTAAACGAGGCAGGCTCGGTTATGGTCCTCGAATACCACAAGATCGGCGAGGAAGGCCGCTGGTCTCGCAGTCCGGATGCTTTCCGGGCGGAGCTGAAGACCATATATGATGAGGGCTACCGGGCCATTAGCCTGACGGATTTGGTGACCAACAACATCAAGGCTCCGGCGGGG
>JAHEXQ010000208.1 GCA_023252035.1 Actinomycetes bacterium | reverse complement strand
GCTGATGCCAGCGGCTTGAGCGGCAAGTGGCAGCAAGCTGGTGTCCGTCATGCCGGGGCTGATGTTTAGTTCCAGCACGTAGGGATTGCCCTGTGCGTCCACGATTATATCGACCCGCGAAACGTTCTGGCACCCCAACACCCCATGTGTCCTCAGCGCAACCCCCCGGGCCCTCTCGGCCGTCTCCGCGCCCAGGCGCGCGGGAATGTAGAATTCCGTGGCGCCCATGGTGTAGCGGGCGTCGAAATCAAAGACGCCGCTCTTGGGCACGATCTCCACAATGGGTAAAGCCTCCAGATCCTCGTTGCCGAGGATACTCACGGCGATCTCCGTCCCCTTAATGAATTGCTCGATGAGGACGCGGTCGTCATAGCCCAAGGCGGACATCACGGCCGGGGCTACCTCGGCGGCGTTCGCCACGACCTTCACGCCCAGAGCCGAGCCCTGGGCTGCGGGCTTGATGACCAGCGGGAAGCCTATCTTCTTCTCCACTTCGGGAAAGACATCCAGAGCTCCCATTTCCTGGAAAGTGGCCGCGGAGAGCGTGAAGAAGGACGGCGTGGGTATGTGCTCGCGCAGGAACAGCTCCTTGGACAGGACCTTGTTGAAGCCCAGCGTGCTTGCGAGCACCCCCGGCCCCGTATAGGGTATGTCCAGTATTTCCAACAGCTCCTGGATAGTGCCGTCCTCGCCGTATTTGCCGTGCAGCGCGATATAAACAAGGTCGGGATGTAAACGCTTAAGCGTAGCCATAAGGGTTTCGTCCACATCCAGGTCGAAGACGGCGAAGCCCAGCTCCGTAAGCGCCCGGGAGACGTTCCGCCCCGACCGAATGGAAACGTCTCTCTCCAGGGATTTTCCGCCCATGAGTATGGCCACTCGCTTGCTCATATCACTCCTCCGTTCGCTCCGCGTCCGTTGGGGGCCCCTGCCGATCGGCCAGCCCCAGGGACCGGGCCAGCTTCAGTTCGCGCTTTATAACCAGGGAGAGGCGCCGCACGCCCTCCCAGATCTGCTCCTCGGACGGATAAGAGAAATTCAACCGCATGTGGTTGGCCCCGCTACGGTCCGGGAAAAAAGCCATACCCGGCACGTAGGCAACCTTCTGGTCGATCGCGGCGGCCAGCATATCTTTAGTGTTAACATATTCTGGTAATTTCGCCCAGACGAAGAACCCGCCCTCCGGGTGCGTCCAGGACGTTCCCTCGGGGAAGAACTCCTCCAGCGCCTCGAGCATAGTGTTCCTCCGGCGCCGGTAGATTTGCACGAGCTTCTCGATTACTCCGCGCCAGTCCTGAGTGGCGAAATACGCGTGGGCCAGGCGCTGTGTCAGGGAACTGGTGCAGAGGTCCGCAGATTGCTTGGCGAGAAGCAGTTTCTCGGTGATGGGAGCCGGAGCGACGAACCAGCCCAGCCGCATTCCCGCCGAGAGGATCTTGCTCAGCGTGCCCAGATAAACTACGGATTCGGGCTCAAAGGACTTTAGAGGCGGCAGGCTCTCGCCCTCGAAGCGTAAGAGCCCGTAGGGATTATCCTCGATGAGAAGCAGCTCATGCTCCCGGACGAGCTGCAGCAGAGCTTTCCGCCGCTCCATGCTCATGGTCACGCCTGCCGGATTATGGAAATTGGGAACGACGTAGAGGAACTTGGGCCGCTCTCCTGAAACGGCCAGAGCCCGCAGGCGTTTCCCCAGCAAGTCCGTATCCAATCCCTGGCCGTCCAGGGGGACGCCCTCCATGCGCGGCTGGTAGCTGACGAAGCTGTTGAGCGCGCCGACATAGGAGGGCGATTCTGTCAGGATGACGTCTCCGGGATTGATGAAGATCTTGGAGAGAAGCTCCAGTCCTTGCTGCGAGCCATGGGTGATGACGACGTCCTCGGGATGTACCTCGAGCCCCTCCGCGGCCATGATGCCGGCGATTTCCTTCTTGAGGCGCGCCAGACCGTCGGTGGGGCCGTATTGCAGTGCCTCCGCGCACTCCTCGCGCATGACCTTGGCGAAGAGCGTGGAGATCATCTCCCCGTTCATTATTTGGGTGTAGGGCAGCCCGCCGGCAAGGGAAATGATATCCGGGCGTTCGGTCACGCTCAGCAGGTCCCTGACTTCCGATGAAACCATCGAGCCCGTCCGCATGGCATACACGGCTGCGTAGCGGTCCAGTTCGTATCTCTTCTCCATGGCCACCTCTCCCAAGTTTTCAACAATTATAGCAGCAGTGCCCATAAAAGTGGCCACGGGGGGAAGTGGCGCAGCGAAACAACCGCAGGCCAGGATCGACAGCGGGCCCTGTTGCCCTTCCGCATGATGCAGGGCTGTGATTAGAATGTAGGGGATGGGTAAAAGCGAGGAACGCATGAACCATAACGAGGCCCTGGATGCACTTACGCGCCAGATCCTGCGCGAGGGCGGCATCGACTGTGCGCAGTATAAGGACGCTTTTTTCCTGCGGCACCTGCACCTGCGGTTGCGGGCCACCGGTTC
>JAHEXQ010000207.1 GCA_023252035.1 Actinomycetes bacterium | reverse complement strand
GCCCAGTCTATCGGTGAGCCGGGCACCCAGTTGACCATGCGCACCTTCCACACCGGCGGTGTGGCCGGGGAGGACATCACCCACGGCCTCCCGCGCGTCGTTGAGCTTTTCGAAGCGCGCAAGCCCAAGGGGCAGGCTATCATCGCGGACATCTCCGGCAAGGTCTCCGTCATGGAAGGTGATAAGGTGCGCAAGATCACCATCACCGAGGATGACAAGGAGAAGCAGTACCAGGTGCCCCGGCGCGCCCGCCTGAGGGTGCGCGACGGGCAGCAGGTCAACGCCGGCGACCAGATCATGGAGGGTTCCATCAATCCGCACGACATCCTTAGGGTCAAGGGCAACCAAGCCGTGCAGCTCTACCTGGTGGAAGAGGTGCAGGAGGTATATAAGTCACAGGGCGTGGAGATACACGATAAGCACATCGAGATTATCGTGCGCCAGATGATGAAGCGGGTGAACCTGGTCGAGCCGGGGGACACGGACCTGCTTCCGGGCCAGCTCGTGGACCGGAAACAGTTCGAGGAGGTCAACGAGACGGCCATCGCGGCGGATGCGGAGCCGGCCATCGCGCGGCAGGTGCTGTTGGGCATCACCAAGGCGTCGCTGGCGACGGACAGCTTCCTGTCGGCGGCCTCCTTCCAGGAGACGACGCGTGTGCTGACCGACGCGGCCATCTCCGGCAAGATAGACCCGCTATTGGGCCTGAAGGAGAACGTCATCATCGGCAAGCTTATTCCGGCGGGCACGGGCATGGCGCGCTACCGCAACATCCGGGTGAAGCCCGCGGCAGGTATGGAGATGGTCGATGAGTTCGAAGCGCTCTCGGCCAAGTGGGCCCAGGAGGCCGCGGCCATACAGGCGGCAAGCGCAGGCAAGTGGGCCGAGGAAGACGAGCTGTCCGATCTGAGCGATATGCCCCAAGGCGAGAACGGCTAGAACCGGAGTGTTCCTTCCCATGAATACGATGATGCACCGAGAGCGTGTAGGCGCCGCGCGCGGCAAGGCGCGCTGTCTTGGTACGTCGAGGGAGCGCAACACAGCCGGCGTGGATGGATGGGCGTTCGAATGCCAGCGTATTCATGGGATGGGACACTAAAGGTCGGGCCGGTTTGTTGCCAGGTCGAAGAGGCCGTTAATGTTAGGAAAAGTTGAAAAGTGGACTCTGCTGAATTCGGTCATGGGGTAGGCGGCGGAATGAATGCGAAAGGGCCGTTAATTGACACTGACAAGGGCTGATGCTAAACTTCACGATTGGTGCTTTTTTTTAGGAAAGCTGCCCCGGAAGCCTGAAAGCCCGAGCGCAAAGGAGGGAATTTGCCGACCATAAACCAACTGGTAAGAAAAGGCAGAGAGGAGAGGCGCGCCAGGAGCGCGACTCCGGCACTGCAAGGTTCGCCCCAGAAGCGGGGGGTATGCACCCAGGTGAAGACCACCACCCCCAAAAAACCCAACTCGGCGTTGCGCAAGATAGCCAGGGTCAGGTTGACCAACGGGGTAGAAGTGACCGCCTATATACCGGGCATAGGTCACAACCTGCAGGAACACTCCATAGTGCTGATCCGGGGCGGACGTGTGAAGGACCTCCCGGGCGTACGGTACAAGATCATCCGCAGCGCTCTGGATGTTGCAGGCGTCAGCGACAGGAAGCAGGCACGCTCCAAGTACGGGGCCAAGAAGGGTTAGGGAGTAACATTTATGGCCAGAAAGGGACCTTCACCGAAACGCGAGGCTAAGCCGGACCCGCTTTACGGCAGCGCTTTGGTGACCCAGTTCGTGAACAAGATAATGCTGGACGGCAAGAAGAGCACGTCCCAGAAGATAGTTTACGGAGCGCTGGATACCATCAGCAGGCGCACTGGCGGCGACCCCCTCGCCGTTCTGCGCAAGGCCATGGACAACGTGAAACCGGCGCTGGAAGTACGTTCCCGCCGGGTGGGCGGTGCCAGCTACCAGGTGCCGGTGGAGGTCAGCACGCGGCGCAGCGCGACGCTGGCCATTCGCTGGATCACGGCGAACTCGCGCAACCGCCACGAGAAGAGTATGGCGGAGCGGCTGGCGGGAGAATTAATGGACTCCGCTTCGGGCACCGGGGTTTCGGTGAAGAAGAGAGAAGACCTGCACAAGATGGCGGAGGCGAACAAGGCCTTCGCGCATTACAGGTGGTAGGCGCGGGCTTACCGCCGGCAGCGATACGTGAGAGAGGATTTACGACTGGAATGAATTACGCATGGCAGTAGCAACGACCAAGAAAGCAAGCGGAAGACGGATGGCCGAAGAGGAACGGTTCCCCCTAAGCAAAGTAAGGAATATAGGCATCATATCCCATATCGATGCCGGAAAGACCACGACCACGGAGCGCATCCTCTATTACACGGGAAAGACGTACAAGATGGGCGAAGTGCACGAGGGCTCCGCCGTGATGGACTGGATGGTGCAGGAGCAGGAACGCGGCATCACCATCACCAGCGCCGCGACGACGGC
>JAHEXQ010000114.1:6127-8792 GCA_023252035.1 Actinomycetes bacterium | reverse complement strand
GTGTCGCGCTGGTGCAGGCCGATGCTCGGCTCGTCCAGCACGTAGAGCACGCCGGCCAGCCCGGAACCAATCTGGGTAGCCAGCCGGATGCGCTGCGCCTCCCCTCCCGCCAGGGTGGCGGCCATGCGTTCGAGCGTCAGGTAGTTCAGCCCCACGTCGATCAAAAACTTCAGGCGGGCCCGTATCTCCTTGATGATGCGCTCGGCGATCATGCTGTCGCGCTCGTTCAGCTTCAGGTGCGCCATGAACTCGTCCGCCCGCGTGATGGAGAGCCGGGAGACCTCATAGATGTTCTTGCCGCCTACAGTCACGGCTAGGCTCTCGGGCTTTAAGCGCGCCCCCTCGCAGGCCGGGCAGGGCCGCACGCTCATATACTGGGATATCTTCTGCCGCGAGTAGTCCGACTCGGTCTCCTCGTAGCGGCGCTGCAGGTTGTTCACCACGCCCTCGAAGCGCGAGAAGTAGGAGCGGAGCCGCCCGTAGCGGTTGCGGTAGCGCACATAGACCTGCTCGTCCGTGCCGTAGAGGATCAGCTCCTTCACCTTGGCCGGCAGTTTGCCGTAAGGCACCTCCGTGGAGAATTCGTACTTCTCGGCGAGCGCCCTCAGTAGTTGGTAAAAATAGTCAGCCGTCCCGGCCCACGGCGCGATGGCCCCCTGCTCGAGGCTCAGGTTCGGGTCGGGCACCACCAGCTCCGGGTCTATCTCCAGCCGGAAGCCCAGGCCCGAACAGGTGGGACAGGCGCCGTAGGGGTTGTTGAACGAGAACAGGCGCGGCTCCAGCTCCGCCAGGCTCACGCCGCAGTCGGCGCAGGCGAAGTGCTCGGAATAGAGCCGGTCCCCCTCGCCCTCCACCTCGACCACCACGATGCCCTCTCCCAGTCCCAGGGCGGTCTCCACCGAGTCGGCGAGGCGCCTCTCCAGCCCCTCTTTCATCACCAGGCGGTCCACCACGATCTCCACGTCGTGCTTCTTCTTCTTGTCCAGCGCCGGCGTCTCGTCCAGTTCGTAGAGCGCGCCGTCGATGCGGGCGCGCACGAAGCCCTTCTTGCGCACGTCCTCGAGCATCTGCGTGTACTCGCCCTTGCGGCTGCGCACCACCGGGGCCAGGAGCATGAAGCGGCTCCCGGGCGGCAGCATCTCTATCATCTCGATTATCTGGGAAGAGGTCTGCTTCTCGATGGGCTTGCCGCAGGAGGGGCAGTGCGCCTTGCCAATGCGCGCGTAGAGCAGGCGCAGGTAGTCGTGCACCTCGGTGATGGTGCCCACGGTGGACCGGGGGTTGTGCATGACCCCCTTCTGGTCTATGGATATGGCCGGGCTAAGCCCCTCGATGGAGTCCACATCGGGCTTCTCCATCTGGCCCAGGAACTGGCGCGCGTAGGAGGAGAGCGACTCCACGTACTTGCGCTGCCCCTCCGCGTAGATGGTGTCGAAGGCGAGCGACGACTTGCCGCTGCCGGAGATGCCCGTGAAGACGATGAGCTGGTTGCGGGGCAGCTCCAGGTTAATGTTCTTTAAATTGTGTTCCCGCGCTCCGCGGATAACTATCTTGGTCGCTTCCATCTCTTTAAAATCGCTCCAGCGAGGGGCGGCCCCCTACCGAGTAAAACTCCCATTCGTAGAGAATCTTAGCATCCTTTCGCGTCATAAGACGATGAGAGGTAGGGAGGCAGGCTGCGAAGAGGTGCCGGCCCTAGAAAGAACCGGTCGCTACCTCTCCCGCACGCCTATAGGACGCGATGATAACGCCCTTCGGCGACGTCCTCGCCTCCACCAGTGTGAAGGCGGCGGGAATGGTGCCCTCGGCAAACAAGCGTTTGCCCTGCCCCAGCGTGATGGGGAAGATCTTGAGCCACAGCTCATCGACCAGGTCGTGCTGCAGGAGTGTCTGGACGAGGTTGCCGCTGCCATGCACTTGGAGGTCGGGTCCATTCCCGGCTTTGAGCTCCTTTACCGCTTCGGCCACGTCGCCCTGCAGCAACACCGATTTCTCCCAGGTTAATTCCATGGGGTCGAAAGAAGCGACGTATTTGGTGGCTTGATTGAGCGCCGCGCCTTGCTCGGGGTGATACGGCCAATAGGATGCGAATATCTCGTAAGTGGTTCTGCCGAGAAGCAGGTCGAAAGGCTGGCCCATCTGCTCCGCCATGACCTGACCCAGGAAGTCGTCGCCGTAGGGAACGGTCCAGCCGCCGTACGCAAATCCGCCGGAAGTATCTTCCTCGGGCCCGCCCGGCGCCTGCATGACCCCATCGAGCGTTATGAAGGCGAGCACGATGAGCTTTCTCATAATGCTATTAGGCCTATGCCGAAGAAGGGCCAAACCTTTCTCCTACGAAGCCCGCATAGAGCGCCATAGCCTCTTGCCATTGAACGCTTTGATGCTAATGTCGTGCAGCCATTGTAAACTGGTATTAGGAGTTAACATTAAAGGAACGGTTAATAGGAAATGAAGGCCAATTCAGGACGGAAAACATGAATACGCCTGGCGAGCTTTCCTCGGATGCACGAGAGATTATCGCCATTCTGCGGAAGAACCTTCCGCGGCTTGAACAACAATATCAAGTAGCCAACGTGCAGATCTTCGGTTCATTTCTACGAGGCGGAAAGAAATCGGCACACGATCTGGACTTGCTGGTTGAATTCCGCAAAGACCCTTCATT
>JAHEXQ010000114.1:5185-6117 GCA_023252035.1 Actinomycetes bacterium | reverse complement strand
CATTACTGCGTTTCATCGCGCTCGAGAACGAGCTGACTGAACTGCTGGGCGTGAAAGTTGACTTGGTGATGAAAGACGGCCTGAAACCGGCAATAGGAAAAAGGATTTTCCAGGAGGCCGTTTCGCTTTGATGGCCGAAAGAGATTATACCGATTGCCTGCAGGACATCCAGGACGCTATCTTGGATATTTTTGCTTTCACCCAAGGCTTGGATTTCGATTCATTCGTAGGGGATAAAAAGACGCTGTACGCTGTCATCAGGGCCCTGGAGATCATTGGCGAAGCGACGAAGAAGATCCCTGCTTCCATGAAGAAAAACTTTCCCGATATTCCCTGGAAGGAAATGGCCGGATTCCGCGACAAGCTCATCCACGAGTACTTTGGAAGCAATACGCGTGTTGTATGGAACACCGTCACAGATGATATACCAGGAATCCAGCCTCTTATTGCCGACCTTGTGAAAAAAGAGGGATAGCCAAACTCGCTCTCAGGCGCACTCTCATGAAGCCGCGATCATGCGCCGCAATCGCTTTCTCAGGTCGGCTATCTCGTCGCGCAGCCGCGCCGCGTACTCGAACCGCAGGTCCTCGGCGGCCAGGTGCATCTCCTCCTCCAGCCCGATGATGAGCCGCTCCAGGTCCTCGCGGGGCATCTCCTGCCGCGATGACCGCACCACCTTGTAAGGAGCAGTGTCGTCCGGCATGAGCACCATGTCCATGATGTCCGAGACCTTCTTCCGGATGGTCTCGGGATTGATGTTATGCTCCCGATTATATTCCAGCTGCAAGCTGCGGCGCCGCTCGGTCTCGTCCATGGCGCGCCCCATGGAGTCGGTTATCCGGCTCGCATACATGACCACCTGCCCGTTCACGTTGCGCGAGGCGCGCCCGATGGTCTGGATGAGCGAGCGCTCGTTTCGCAGAAACCCCTCG
>JAHEXQ010000114.1:4124-5175 GCA_023252035.1 Actinomycetes bacterium | reverse complement strand
CACCAGCGAGACCTCTGGCAGGTCCAGCCCCTCCCGCAGCAGGTTGATGCCGACCAGCACGTCGAACTCGCCGCGCCGCAGGTCCCGGATTATCTCCACCCGGTCCAGCGTATCGATCTCCGAGTGCAGGTAGCGCACCTTCAGCCCCATCTCCAACAGGTAGTCGGTGAGGTTCTCCGCCATGCGCTTGGTTAGGGTGGTGACCAGCACCCGCTCTCCCCGCTCGGTGATCTCGCGCACCCGGGTGATGAGGTCGTCAATCTGCCCCTCCGTGGGCCTGACTATCAGCTCCGGGTCAACCAGCCCGGTGGGCCGGATTATCTGCTCCACGATCTGCCCCGAATGTGACTTCTCCCAATCACCCGGTGTGGCGCTGGTGAATATCATCTGCCCGGTGTGCTCCAGGAACTCCTCGAAGTGCAGGGGCCGGTTATCCAGCGCCGAGGGCAGCCGGAACCCGAACTCCACCAGGGTTTGCTTGCGGCTGCGGTCCCCCTCGTACATCCCGTGTATCTGCGGCACGGTTATATGCGACTCGTCTAGGAATACCAGGAAGTCCTTGGGAAGGAAGTCAAGCAACGTGAAGGGCGGCTCCCCCGGCTGGCGACCGTCCAGGTGGCGCGAGTAGTTCTCCACCCCCTGGCAGAAGCCCACCTCCTGCAGCATCTCCAGGTCGTAGGTGGTGCGCGAGCGCAGGCGGTGCGCCTCCAGTATCTTGCCCTGCCCCTCTAACTCCGCCACCCGCTGCACCATCTCCTCGCGGATGGTGACCAGGGCCGACTGCAACAGCTCGGGGCTCGTCAGGTAATGGGTGGCCGGGTAGACGTCGTAGGCTTCAGGCCTGCGCAGGATCTCCCCGCTGATGGGGTCGATGAGCGTCAACCTCTCCACCTCGTCCCCGAACATCTCTATGCGCAGTACCACCTCCTCGTAGGAGGGGAAGACCTCCACCGTATCGCCGCGCACCCGGAACTTCCCCCGGGTGAAATCGATGTCGTTGCGCTCGTAGCTGATATCCACCAGCTTGCGCAGCAGCTCCCGGTTGTCTATG
>JAHEXQ010000114.1:0-4114 GCA_023252035.1 Actinomycetes bacterium | reverse complement strand
TATGGTCATGCCCTTGCGCAAGAAGATGACCCGGTTCATGTACTCCTGCGGGCTGCCGAGGCCGTAGATACAGGAGACCGAGGCCACGATGATGGTGTCTCTCCGGCTTAGCGCGGCGCTCGTGGCCCGGTGGCGCAGCCGGTCGATGTCGTCGTTTATGGAGGTGTCCTTCTCTATATAGGTATCCGTACGAGGGATGTAGGCCTCCGGCTGGTAATAATCGTAGTAGCTGACGAAATACTCCACCGCGTTCTTCGGGAAGAACTCGCGGAACTCGTTGCAGAGCTGGGCCGCCAGCGTCTTGTTGGGCGCGATTATCAGGGCCGGCCTCTGCAGCCGTTGAATGAGGTTGGCCATGGTGAAGGTCTTGCCCGAACCGGTGACCCCGAGCAGAGTCTGGTAGCGCTCCCCGTTGTTAGCTCCCTCCACGAGTTCATCGATGGCCTTGGGCTGGTCGCCCCGGGGCAGCAGCTCTTCGGATATGTGGAATTCGTTGGGCGCCGGCGCCGGCCCTTTCTCTTCGTTCATAGGGTTGTCCATGGTATCAACCTCCGGCGCCGTCCAGCAGTGAGGGGATCTCGCGCAGGTCGCTCACCCGTAGTATTCCCGTTTCGGGGTGACGCCCGTGCCTGTCGATGAGGATGGGCGTGATGCCCGCCTCCAGTGCGCCTTCCACATCGGAGGCGACGGAGTCCCCCACGTGGGCGGCGTCGCACGCCTCGACCCCCGCCCTCGCCAGCGCTAGCTCGAAGATGCGCGGGTTGGGCTTCTCCACCCCCACCACCCCGGAGATGGTGATGTGCGCGAAGTAACCGCGCAACCCCAGTTGGTGCAGGAGCGACTCCAGCCACGGCTCGAAGTTGGAGATGATACCCAACTCGTAGCCCTCGCTTTTCAGCGCTTCCAGGGCCGGTTTCACATCGGGAAAAGCCTGGTAGTTGTTGGGGTCGCTGAAGGTGTCGTAGAGGGCCATAGCCATGTCGGTGGTGTCGCCGTCCGCTCCCAGGCCGCGCAGGGCACTGTTGTAGAAGTCCGCCCAGAAGGCGCGCGACCCCGCCGGGTCCGCCGAGAAGGTCCAGCCCGCCCTCTGCCTCTCGGTCAGTCCCGACATTATGGCACCGGCTACCTCGTGCACACGCTCTTCGTCTATCTCCAGCCCGAACTCTCCGCAGACCTGCACGAAGAGGCCGGAAAAAGACGGACGGGGGTGCACCAGGGTGTCTCCGGCATCGAAGAAGATGATCTCAAAGGGTCTCATACTCGAGTGTTGTTCTCTCCGTTATCTTTAAAGTATCTTATAATGCAGTATGCCTCATAAGGCGCGTTGATGCCATAACGACCGCCGGAGAGGCGAAACGATCGGTGGATCGCCCCACAGCGGGGCGCGGATTGAAACAGAGGTTCAAGATGAGCCGATGCTACGAACTGCGGGGTTGCCCCGCCAGCCAGTACCTCAACTGCGAGGCCTACCAGAGCGGCCTGCGCTGCTACCAGGTGGCCCGGCCTCGCTGCAGCAAGGACCTCCTCTTCTGCATGCAGATGGGCTGCCCCGCCTACGACGCCTGGGCCGGCGAGATCGACGCGGAGATGAGGAATAGAGCTATGGAGACTGCGGGGAGTCGACGGGGCGAAGAGGAATAGAGGCTTTTCGCAACCATGGAAGCTGAGCATTAGATTTATTGTCTAGCTCGATAAGAGTTTACCGACGATTCTTGTTAAGGATGAGCCTGATATCCATTGATCCCATCGAATCAGTGTGTCTTCCTGTGTCGGAGTGTGGGTCGGCTGGAGACTACAACTCCGCCAATTTGAGCCTGTATCCTGCCATGCTCGCGGTAGTACGCGCCGTCGCAAACATTGAGTCTGTCAAAGCTGTTTTGAAATGTTCCATCTCGCTTCGAAATTCGCTGATAACAACGCAAACATATCAGTGCAAGCATCCTTACTCACAGTAACGGCAAATGACTCTTTGCCCCCAAGGTCTTTCATGCTATGGCCTAGAAGAGTCAGTTCCTTGGCCGTAATGATGTATCGGTCATGAATGTCTTGGTTGGGATAATTGCGAAATTCTGCTGTAAGGTGTTCGGATTTAAAACTTAGAGCTCCTCCTCCGCCTCGCCGTCTTCGGGTCCGGCCAAGGTGTCCAGCTCCAGGCTGCCGATCTGTAGCATGGCGCCTCCCGCGATGCCCTGCATGTCGCCGTAGAGAGCGGCGGTGTTGTTGAGCACCCGGTCTATCTGTTTCTCCCTCTTCTTCCAGATGCGCTCCATGGATGAGCGCTCCGAACGGAGGTCGTTATGCATGGTAGTAAATGCCTCTACGATGGCTTCCACCCGCTGTTTGAATTCGGCACTGGTCAGGTAGGCATAAAGGGTCTCCATCTTCTCTGCCTTGCCCTCGTTGGCCACGGTGGCCTCGGCCACAAGGATGAGCATCTGCCGCAAAGCCACGGCCAGGCCCACAAGCGAGCAATGGTCGCACACCCAGATGCCGTTGTACTGGTTGAAGTTCTCGACGCCCTTGGGCAGCGCCACGGTTAGAAGGACCGCTATCTCCGCTTTGGCGTTACGTTGGTCCTGCTTGAGCTTATCCACCCATCCCTCGGACCAGTTCTTGGCGTTCTTGGCTTCCCATACTATGGTGCCGCAGTCGTATCCTAAGGAGTTGCGCACGCGTTGGACGACATCAGCCCCCCGAGTACCTTTGGGCACAGGGTCAATCTGGTCCTCAGGGAAAGCGCTGCGCAACTCCTGCTCCAGGATGTCCTCCAGGGCTTCCCCCTGCCTCTCCATGGAACGCTGCTCCACCTTGCGCTGCATCTCTTCTAGTTGTTGCTTGAGGCCTTCGATGAGGCTGTCCTTCTGGCGGTCCTTGATCAGGTGTTCCTCAGTCGCCGTGCTCAAGGCTTCGTTCCTGATCTTCAGCCGCTCCTCCTCGATCTTGCGGGCTATCTCCAGCTCCATGCCCTCCTTCTCCTGCGTCAGCTTGTTCTTCTCCTTGAGGAGCTCGAGCTCCGCCTTGCGGAAGTCTTTGATGGCCATATTTTTCTCATCCAGCTCTTCGCGCATATCCTTGAGCGCGCCGGACAGCTTCTCCTCGGCCTTCTTCTCCGCCGCCTCCTCGAGCTTCTTCTTTTCAGTTTTGAGCTGCTTCTCGACCTCAGCCTTGATCGTTTCCTCGGCTTGGCCCAGCTCCTCCGCCTTGGCGTTGAGCTCCTGCTCGCGCTTATCGAGGAGTTGTTTGTTCTTAGCCGCTTCTGCCTGGAATTCGGCCTTGCTCTCTTCGCGGAAACGCTGGGATATAGCTTCGGTCAACGGGATCTCGGTCCCGCATTTCGGACAGGTGACGGAAAGCGAAACGTCCTCCATAATGCCCTCCTTGCTCTGTTGAGCGCGCCGTGGAAAGCCGCCTATGCTAATTCGCTCCAAATGATAGCATCCGGGTATGACATCTTATGTGGCAGTCAGTATTCCGAGAGGATTGGTGGAGCCGGGGGGACTTGAACCCCCGACCTCTTCCATGCCAAGGAAGCGCGCTCCCTCTGCGCCACGGCCCCACGCATTAGTTAGTATACGGAGTGGCTGTGGGCGCGTCAACGAAGCGGGGCTTCTGGAGTCGCAGAACGCAGTAACAGGGTCAGGCCTTATTCCAGGCACTCGGCCAAGCGGTCCAGGGTTTGTTTCAAGCCCTCCTCCACCCCGGCGAGCGCCTGCTGCACCGGGGGTGTCAACTTGAGGACCACTTCATGCACCTGCATTTCCGTTTTGCCGTCCTGTTCGGCCAGCGTGACGGTGGTGATCACTCGAGCTGCGGCTCTTCACCTTCGCCCTCCATGATCCTGGTAGTGATGAAGACCAGCCGCTCGGGCTCCTCAACTTCCGTGAAAACGGCCTCCATCGGGAACACCGTGCCGTCCGGCCCGTGCATGTCGAAAAGAAAGGCGCCGCCGGGCCGGGCATCCAATGCGGAAACGGTAGTCGTGAAGCCGATCGGACTCTCATTCCGCACATCTCAGAACAGATATCTCCGAATTAAGTTCCCAGCTCAACTAGCCTTTTTGCTTCTTCATGCCCAGGATGCTCTCGGCTGATATCTGCTTCCAGGCGTTGAGGAG
>JAHEXQ010000113.1:6174-8793 GCA_023252035.1 Actinomycetes bacterium | reverse complement strand
TCCCGAGGAAGCCTTGCTGCACGCGGACGCCGTGGTCATAGGGGAGGGCGAGGAGATCTGGCCGCGCGTTGTAGCGGACGCCGAGGCGGGACGCCTTGATCCTATCTACCGGCAGGAAGAGTTCATCGATTTCAAAGGCCCCCTGTTGCCGCGCCGCGATATAACGCAGCGGCGGCGATACTGGAGCGGCAATGGGGTACAGACCGCCAGGGGATGCCCCCACGCCTGCAATTTCTGCTCGGTTACAGCCTTCAACGGGCGCGGGTACCGCGCCCGGGACCTGGATAACGTCCTGGCTGAAGTGGAGACGCTGAAGCGCGGCAACCTGGCGCGCCGCACGGTCGTGCCTTTCATGGACGACAATATCGCCGCCGACCCTGCAAGGGCGAAGGAGCTTTTTAAGGCCCTTATCCCCATGAAAGTTTTTTGGGGCTCGCAGGCCTCCATCACCTTTGCCCGGGATGAGGAACTGGTGGCGCTGGCCGCCGAGAGCGGGTGCCGCTTCCTGTTCATCGGCTTGGAGACCCTCTCCATTGCCGCGATCAAAGAGATGGGAAAGCGTCAGAACCACGTGGAGCGATATGCCGAGGCGATGCAACTGCTGCGCAAGTATAAGATTCCGGTGATGGGGGCGTTCGTCTTCGGCTTTGATAGCGACGACGAGGACGTCTTCGCGCGGACGCTCGAATTCAACATGGCCAACAAAATGAAGATAGCCCAGTTCGCGCACTTAGTGCCTTATCCCGGCACTCGCCTCTACCGGGATCTCATGGAGGAAGGGCGTGTGGAGCCGGAGTTCTGGCTCACGGCCAACTGGGACAACCGCGTGGTTTACCGTCCCCGGCGCATGAGTGCGACAAAGCTCGCTCATTTGACGCACCGGATACAGGGGGATTTCTATTCCTTAAGCTCGATATGCAAGAGGACCACGATCGAGTCGCAATGGCTCTACTACTTCGTTTTCAACCTGATCTACCGGCACTCGCTGGCCAGTGGCAGTTCCCGGGCCCTGTCTGCCCCCCAGACGACAGCCAGCTCCGCTTGATATCGACTGGCTTGCTTCGCGTTATATAACCGGCGGCCATGACCTCATGGGAATCTGCTAGAGTCCCCTCTTGGATTAGCGCGCTGTCGCCAGCCTGAAGGCCGTCTCAGCGTCGGGGGCCCCCACTATCCTCATGTCCTTGAGGGTTGCCCGCATGAGAGACCAGCTCTTAATGGCCACGACAAGCTTGCCCATCTTGAGCGCCATGGCGATTTCCGAGAGAGTGCCGTACTCGCCGCCCACGGCGATGACCGCGTCCGCGGTCCGCACGATGATGGCGTTGCGGCACTGACCCATGTCGGTGGCGATGGCCAGGTCCACGTAGTGATTGGCATCGGAACGGAAGGCCCCGGGCAGGATACCCACGCTGGTGCCGCCGCCGTCCTTGGCCCCGCGACAGGCGGCCTCCATCACTCCGCCCAGGCCGCCGCAGATCAGTACGTGACCGTTGGTCGCTATGAGCTTGCCCACCTCGTAGGCCAGGCGGTCCTCTTCCGCGTTGCTCTGCTGCCCTCCAATGACTGCTATGTACATGGTGCCTCCTAGCCCGCGAAAGCTGTTATCCGTCGGGTCTTCAGGGCTCCTAGCCCGCGTGCTCTGGCCCGGGCTCCTCGAGCTCTCCCAGCAGGCGGCGTGCCCCCGCTATGGCCAGGTCGTAGATCTGCTTCAGCGGGATATCGCTCTCTCTTGCCACTTTCTGGCAATCGGCATTCTCGGGAGCGAGGTTGACCACGCGCTCCCCCTTGCGGCCGATTTTCACCCGGACCTCCCCGTAGCCCGTGTCCACCTGGAGATAGTCGCGCTCCAAGGCCTCCTTCTCTACCTCGCTGACGCGCAGGCCGAGCGTGTTGGTCTCCTCGAAGATGATCTCCTTTACGCGCTCCACCTCGGCCGGGGGCACCAGCACGTGAAGCGAGGTCGCAGGGCGGGTCTTCTTCATCTGGATGGGGACCAGCCAGACATCGCTGGCGCCCGCCGCAAAGAGCTTCTCCATCACGTACTCGTATAGCTCGGGATTCATGTCATCGATATTGGTGGTGATAAGCAGCGCTCTCTCCCGCACGTTCACCTCGGTCATGGCGGTACCGAGCAGGATGCGCAGCAGGTTGGGAATGCCCAGGTCCTTGTAACCCGCGCCGTAACCCACCGCCTCCAACTGCATGGCGGGAAGCGGCCCGAACTGGTCCACGCACTCCTTGAGGATGGCCGCGCCCGTGGGCGTGACTATCTCCGTCGGTATACCCGAGGAATAGACGGGCACGCCCCGCAATATCTCGGTCACCGCCGGAACCGGCACCGGCAGCACACCGTGTTTCGTCTTGACCATCCCCGTGCCCAGCGGTACCGGCGAGGCATGGATCTGGTCCGCGCAGAGCCAGTCCAGGCCCAGTGCTGCGCCCACGATATCCACGATGCTGTCCGCCGCGCCGATCTCGTGGAAGTGCACCTGGTCCGGGTGTTTGCCGTGTATCTTGCCCTCGGCATCGGCCAGGGTATGGAATATACGCAGGCTCCGCTCTTTCACCGCAAGCTTCAAGTCGCTGCGCTCGATGATGTTGCGGATATTGGCGAAG
>JAHEXQ010000113.1:0-6164 GCA_023252035.1 Actinomycetes bacterium | reverse complement strand
CGGAAGGACGTACGTCGACCTTCACCGCTGTTATGCCGTTCTGCTGGACTTTTCGCTCCACGATATCGACGTGTTCGATGTCGAGCCTCTCGACATTCTCCCGGATCAGATCCAGGGGCACGCCCAGGTCGGCCAGGGCGCCCAGGGTCATATCCCCGCTGATACCGGCCATCATGTCCAGGTACAGAACGCGCATCTCTACCCCCGTGAGGATTGTTGGTTAATGAGGGACGCTATATAACCTGCCCCGAAGCCGTTGTCTATATTTACTACGGCCACTCCAGAGGAGCAGGAATTCAGCATGCAGAGCAGCGCTGCGAGACCACCGAAGCTGGCGCCGTATCCCTGGGACGTGGGCACGCCGATCACCGGGCAACCCACCAGCCCGCCGATGATACTGGGCAGAGCCCCGTCCATGCCGGCGATGGCGATGATCACGCGGGCCGCCTGGAGGGATTCAGTGAAGGCCATCAGCCGGTGCACCCCGGAAACACCCACGTCGTAGAGGGCTGTCACCCGGTTGCCCAGCAGTTCCGCGGTGATGCGCGCTTCCTCCGCCACGCCGAAATCGGAAGTGCCGCCCGTGGCGATGATGATACTTCCCACCGGCTCCGGCGGTTCGAAGCGGCGTACCACGACTGTGCGCGACTCCACCTGGTATTCAGCCTCGGGCCAGACCTCCTGGATAAGCGGTGCCTGTTCGGGGGTCACCCGGGTGAAGAGGACGTTGCCGGTATGCTTGGCAATGAGCGACTCAGCGATGGGCTTGATGTGCTGCAGCGATTTTCCTTCGCAGAAGACCACCTCGGGGAAGCCTTTGCGCAGCTCCCGGTGGTGATCGAGCTTGGCGAATCCCAGGTCTGAGAAGGGAAGGCCTTGCAGCGTGCTGACGGCTTCCTTCACGGAGAGGGTTCCCTCTCTCACTTTGCGCAGGAGCTCTTCCAGCTCTATCTTTTTCATAGGCGGATTCCGCTCAGAATATGTCCTTCTCTGCCAGGGCCTCATCCATGCTGCCGGAGCGATAGCCTACAAGGTCCAGCGATGTGTAGATGAAACCGAGATGTTTGAATTCGTCAACTATCCGCTCCCGTGCCGCCATGATGCGCTCGAAGCTTGCCGGTGACACCTCGATGCGGGCGCTGCCCACATCGCTGAGACGCACACGGATGTGGGTCGCACCCAACTCTTCGAGAAGGGCTTCCGCACGCTCCAACCTGGCGAGGATATCCGGGGTGATAGGCATGCCGTAGGGGATGCGCGTGGCCAGACATGTGTATGCCGGCCGGTTCCATAGTTGCAGCCCCAGCTCGCGTGAGAGGTCCCGGATGACCGCCTTGTCCATACCGGCCTCTGCGAGCGGGCTGATCACGTCCAGCTCACGCACGGCCTGCAGGCCGGGCCGGTAAACTGAACCGTCCATATCATCCAGGTTGGTGCCGTCCACGACCTGAGATATACCCTCCCGCACAGCCAGCTCATCAAGTTCGGTGAACTTGATGAGCTTGCAGATGTAGCAGCGGTCCGCCGGGTTGGCCCGGAACGCGTCGTTTTCCAGTTCCCGCGTGTCCACGATGATGTGCTCGGCCCCCAGTGCGGCCGCCGTCTCTCGAGCTCTTTCGATCTCCGAGTCCGGGAGCAAGGGGGAGTTGGCTGTGACCGCCAGGACGTTGTCCCCGAGCACCTGCTTGGCCACCGCCAGCACGAGCGTCGAGTCCACGCCGCCGGAGAAGGCGACGAGCACGCTTTTCAGGGCTTTCAGATGCGCCTTCAGCTCGTGATACGGTTCGTCCACGTAATCGTCCATGATTAGAAAGTATAGCACCAGCCCAGCGCACCCTACATCTGTACCTGTCCCCGTACATCGCAAAACCGTACATCTGCGTAGGAACGGCAGGCTCCCGGTTGGGAAATGGCCCGGCCTTTGGGGTATAATGAACCCTGATTTATTAGGAGGTTGACGCTTTGCTTGGCATTTTCGGCAGTATTAACAACAACGCCGGCATACTCTTCGGCATCCTGCTCATCCTCGTGGTGCTGCTCTTCCTGTGGACTTTTGTGATCTTCCGGCAGTGGGCTATGCTCCGCCGCAACCTGTCCATCCTCAAGCGGGGTGGCCCGACCGGCGAGAACATGGCCGAACTGGTGGCAAGGCATGTGCGCGATGTCGGGGAACTCTCCAAACAGTTTGACGGGCTGATGACGAGGTATGATTACCTGCTCGAGCTACTGCAGGGCACGGTACAGCGCGTGGCCTTGGTCCGCTACGATGCTTTCGAGGACATGGGCGGCAAGCTCAGCTACTCCATCGCCCTGCTGGATGATAATGGGGACGGCGTCCTGATGAGTTCCATCTACGCGCGCAACGAGAATCGCACCTACGCAAAACCGGTCAAGGCGGGTATCTCCGCGCACGTCCTATCCCGGGAGGAGGAAGAGGCCCTCAAGCGGGCTTTCCGCTCCAAGCCGAAGATAATCCGCAGCACCAACGGCGCGGCGACCAGGCCTTTCGACGTCGAGCACGAAGACCTGAGTGAATTTGAATCGGTCAAAGGAGAGGACGAGACTTGGGTGATGTGAACCCGCCCGCGAGCCCGCTTCCGCCTGGCGGGAAAGTAGGCTACCTGGGACCCGCGGGGACCTTCACGGAAGAAGCGCTCGACTTTTCCGGACTGCCTTTCCAGGAGACCCTGCCTTTCACCACCGTGGAGGAAGCCATCCTTGCTGCTGACCGTGGAGAGGCGGACTGCGCCTTTGTCCCTATCGAGAACTCCATCGAGGGTTCCGTCAACGCCACTCTGGATGCTCTCGCCTTCGACGTTGAGATGTTCATTCAGAGGGAGCTGGTCATGCCCATACGCCATCTCCTGGTAGCCAAGCCCGGCACTGACATCGCTACCATATCCACGGTAGCCTCCCATCCGCAGGCGACCGCGCAGTGCCGGCGCAACTTGCAGAAGCTATTGCCCCGAGCGCGCATTATCGCCGCTAACAGCACGGCGGAAGCCGCGCTGGCCGCCGCGGGCTCAGGCGGCGAGGCAGCGGCCATATGCAACGGCCTGGCGGCGGAGCTCTACGGGCTCGCGGTCCTGGAGGAGGACCTGGAAGACCATCCCGGCAACGTCACCCGCTTCGTGTTGCTGGGCAAGCAGAGCATGCCACCGAGCGGAGACGATAAATCGTCCATGGTCTGTTTCATCCATGCGGACCAGCCGGGCAGCCTGCTGCAGATACTGCAGGAATTCGCCTACCGTTACATCAACCTGAGCAAGATAGAGTCCCGCCCGACCAAGAAGAGCCTGGGCGATTACGTCTTCTTCATAGACAGCGACGGCCACGTGGAGGAGGAGCCGCTGGCTTCAGCGCTGAAGTGTCTTAACTGCAAGCTGCGCAGGGTAAAACTCCTGGGGTCCTATCCCAGGTTCATGATGGCGGAGGATACCGGTGCTTGACCTGAAATTCATCCGGGATAACGAGGAGCTCGTGAAGCAGTCCATCCGTGATCGGGGAGTGGAGCTGGGTCTCGACCAACTCCTCGAATTTGACCAGAAGCGCCGCGAACTGCTCCAGGAGAGCGAGCAACTCAAGAACATGCGCAACACCGTCTCCAAAGAAATGGGCCAGTTGATGAAGCAGGGTGAGGACGTCGCTGAGCGTCGCGAGGAGATGCGGCGGGTTTCCGATCGCATCAAGGAACTCGAAGACCGAGTGCGGGAGGCCGAGAAGGCGGTTTACCAACTGCAGATCCGGGTCCCCAATGTGCCGCACGAATCGGTGCCCCGGGGCGCCGATGAGAGCTACAATCAGGAGGTGCGCCGCTGGGGCGAGCCCCGCGACTTCGGGTTCGAGCCGCTGCCGCACTGGGAACTGGGGGAAGCGCTGGACATCCTGGATTTCGAGCGAGGCGTAAAGATAGCCGAGAGCCGCTTCACGCTGCTGCGCGGCATGGGCGCGCGGCTGGAGCGGGCGCTGATCAACTTCATGCTGGACCTGCATACCCAGGAACATGGCTACACGGAGATATTCCCGCCCATCCTGGTGAACGAGCAGAGCATGTTCAGCACGGGGCAACTCCCGAAACTGGAGGCGGAGATGTACCGCTGTCGGGATGACAACCTCTTCCTCATACCCACGGCGGAGGTGCCGGTCACCAATATCCACCGCGACGAGACCCTGCCCGAGCAGAGCCTGCCCCGCCTGTATTGCGCCTATACGCCCTGTTTCCGGCGGGAGGCGGGCAGCTACGGCAAGGATACCCGCGGGCTCATCCGCCAGCACCAGTTCAACAAGGTGGAGATGGTCAGGTTCGTGCACCCTGACCGCTCCTTCGACGAACTGGAAATATTAACCGAGAACGCCGAAGCTGTTCTGCAGCGGCTGAATCTGCCCTACCGCGTCGTAATCCTGAGCACCGGGGATCTTAGCTTCGCAGCTAGCAAATGCTATGACCTCGAGGTCTGGCTGCCCAGTTCCGGGGCCTACCGGGAGATATCCTCCTGCTCCAACTTCACGGACTTCCAGGCCCGCCGGGCCGACATCCGCTACCGCACGCCGGAAGGCAAGAGCCAGTACCTGCATACGCTGAACGGCTCGGGCATCGCCATCGGCCGCACGGTGGCCGCGCTGCTGGAGAACTACCAGGAGCCGGACGGCAGTGTGGTTATCCCCGAGAGCCTGGTTCCCTACATGGACGGCCGGGAGCGCATAGAGCCGCCGGCCTGACCCGGGCAAGCATGTCTTCGCGCAGCGATAGCGGCGAAGCCTTACCGCGCCGCCGAGTCATCATCACTGGGCTCATCGGCGCGATAGTTCTGAGCGTGGCCACCATCCTCATCGTTCTTTTCCTGACCATGGATCGCCAGACCTGGAGCGCCGTGGCCGGCATTAACCCACTCCTGGTCCTGGCGGCGCTCGGCCTGCTCCTGGCCAAATGGTCGTTTCACATCATCCGGACCAAGCTGCTCATCCGCGCTTCCGGCCATGAACTGGGGACTTTCCCGACGGTCAAAGCTATGCTCGGGGGTACCTTCACCGGCGCCGTGACCCCATTCCTCGCCTCAGAGATTCCGATGGAGATTTATTTCCTGCACGGTTACGGTATCCAGGCGGCCCCGGCCACCGCCATCGTGACCGTCGGCTCCACCATGTCCATCCTGCTGTTCGTCATCGCCATGCCGGTGGTGCTCCTGACCGCGGCCGTCCGGGTGCACCTCCAGGTGGGGCTGCGTGCCATTCTCATCGTCGCCGGGGTAGCCGCCCTCGTCCTGCTTCTGCTCGTCCTTTTCTCCATGCGCGATCCCCAACGAATGATCGCTCTGGTCGAGGAACGCGCCCCCGGTGTCTTGCGGCGAAGGCAGTGGTTCAGGCGCGGCACCGAGGCCTTCTTCCGCGCCATGGCCGCCTTCTCGGCGAGCCTGAGGACCATCCTCGGCTTCAGCAAAGGAGTTCTGGCGGCAGCCGCACTCCTTACCCTGCTGCTGTGGACAACCGTCATCTTCATTCCCGGCTTGATGCTCTGGGGGTTGGGTTATTCCAACCTCTTTGGGCAGGCCGTCCTGGCTCAGATGGTGGTTTCGTACCTGCTGCCCTTCAGCCCGACCCCGGGCCAGAGTGGCGTGGCGGAGGCAACCTTCGCCGGGGTCTATGCAACCTTTGTCCCCGCGCACCTGGTCGGCGCTCTTGCTCTCCTCTGGCGCTTCTTCACCTTCTACCTGGCGCTGGCCGTGACGGGAGTGGCTTTCGTACTGGCGAGCCGGGATAGCCTGAAGGCGGCGAGAGAAAAGCCACAGCCTGAGCCGGTCGCCGATGTTGTAAAATCAGAATGAATGCGCGGAGGGGTGGCAGAGCGGTTGAATGCGGCGGTCTTGAAAACCGTTGAGCCGAAAGGTTCCGGGGGTTCGAATCCCTCCCCCTCCGCCACACATGATCGCCGCTACTGGGATTCGAACCCAGGGGGGTTGTCGGGGGGATACCCCCCGCATGGATCTCACTTGGAGGGGGAAGCAGCGAGTCTGCGAGCGCCGAGGGGGGACGCCTAGTCCCCTCTTGGTGTTAGCGGGCACTCAAATGCGGACACCTAAGAACACTTGAAAACCGGCCACTTGAGGTAGGTAATAATGGGCGCCACACTCCTTTCAGGAAGGAGTGATGGCCTTGACAAACTACCT
>JAHEXQ010000206.1 GCA_023252035.1 Actinomycetes bacterium | reverse complement strand
AGGAGAGTGACAGGTTCGTCTCGGACGCGGAAGTCGCCCGGCAGTTCAACCAGAAATTGAGCCAGGACATCACCATGCTTTCCATGAATCCAGGAGTGCGCGAGGTGGTCGTGGTGACGCATCACCCGGCCTTCCGCGAACTGGTCTCCTTCAAGGGAGATCCGGTGTGGGATTACTTCACCGCCTTCATGGGCTCCAGCGAGACGGGCAAGCTGATGCTGCGCGAGGCGAAAGTGACCCACGCTATCTGCGGCCACTTGCACGGCAGAAACGACTGTTTCATCGGGCACGTGCGGGCGCTCTCCGCCTGCGTGGGCTATCTCTACCAGGACCGGCGCAAGCCGATCCAGGTGATCGAGGACAGCCTGGGGCTCCTCCACCTTATGGACGGCAATGATTTCTTCGATCAGGACAGGTTGACCTGAGGCAGTTCCTCAAGCGAGCGCGGCCGCTTTGCGCGGCGCACCAGCAGGATACCTCCCACCAGAATGAGAAGGCTTCCCGCCACGAAGACGATGAATCCCGCATCCGGCGACGCCGAGGTCACGTTCCGGGCGAAGTCGCCGAGGGGCCCTCCGATGAGTGGGATGCTCTTCAGAATACCTAGGATGTGGAAGGCGTTGGCGGCCATGCCGTAGGCGTAGATGCCGGCTATGACCATGCACCCCGCACCGCCTGCCACGGCGGCCCAGCCGCCGGCCCTCCTCCAGTGCACCAGCGGTATGATCGCCAGGAGCAGAACCACCGTAATGGCGGTGAGCCAGGCATTTTCCAGCAGTTTGAAATCCAGATTGAACTGGAGGAGGATGGTTATCTTTACGTGGACCCAGGGCAGGGCGAGTGTCCCGATGAGGCCCAGAACCACGCCCAGGTAAACCAGCAGATGCAGGGGGCTGAAGGCGACAAGCGCATCCGGTACACGGGGATACCTCTGCACTTTGCCGGCTGTTGCGCCTGTCTCGCTCAAACTCACACCACCTCGCACGTTCCGGAACCGGGGCCTTTCTTCCAACATCCAAGACCATGTTAAACTCTAGGCGTCGGATTTTACAGTTACCCCGGTTTGGTATTGACTCGAGGTGCCGCATGAAGAGAACCAGGCGGTTTCGGCTCGCCGGTACGCTTACGGTCTGCGTCCTGCTCGCCGGTCTTGGCGCGGGCTTGGGCGGCATCGTGGTTGGGTGCAAAGCTCAGCGCCCTACGACGCAGCGCGTCGAACCGCCGGGTTTGCCCATAGTACTTGCGGCCACGACCATCCGCACCGAGACGTACAGCCTGGACGACATCCCTGAACAGTACCGGGCGGCGGAGCCCCGCGACGGCCAGGCTTACTACCTCGTGCACATGAGCGATCTCATCCGGAGTTCATGGTTGCAGAGCCTGGCGGGCATGGACCTGCGCATTGCCGGGTACCTTCCCTACAACACGCTCATCATCGGCATGACGCCGGCGGTGCGGGACCAGGTCAAGAAGCTGTCCTTCGTGAAGTGGACCGGGCTCTACCAGCCTTATTTCAAACTCGCGCTGGATATCCAGGCCCTGGGCCTGGCCGGCAATAAGCCTCAGGTCGATATAAGCGTCTTCGACCCGGCTGCCGTCACCCAGGTGTCGCAGCAGGTTACGGAACTGGGACTGCAGGTGGTGGCCGCGGGCGTTGATACCTGGCGAGGCAAGCTGCGTGTCGTGCTCGACCCGGTGCTGCTGCCCAAGCTGGCGGCGCTGCCCGAGGTGGAATGGATAGAGCCTGCAACTGTGTCCGCTGTTGCGGCCGCAGGGACGCCGGCGACCGGGATAGGCACCGGAGCGTCGTTTCCGCTCTCGCTCTACGAGCTTTTCGGGGAGCCTTATAGCCTGGGCTTGAAGACCTATGATCTGAGCCTGGCGCCCTGGGCGCCCGGAACGGCCCAGTCATATATGGCGGCGGCTTCCGAAGCAGATCGCTTCGCCTGGGACCATAAGGATTGGTTGCTGGTGATGCCCTCCGGCAACCAGGGCAGAGATGCGAATGCGGATGGGCTAGGCGATGCGGGGACTCTGCAGCCCGCCGGGGCCGCCAAGAATGCGCTTGTGGTGGGAAGCAGTGAAGCATCAGCGGATGGTGCGGGAAGCACCGTAGCGTCTTTCAGCGGGCGCGGGCCCGCTGCCGACGGCAGGATCAGACCGGATTTGGTGGCGCCGGCGGACCCCACGTCCGATATAGCCGGCAGCGCCGACTATGCGCGGCAGTTCCTGCTGGAGACGTCTGGCCTGGACGCCCCTAGCGCCGCCCTGCTCAAAGCGCTGCTCGTGAACGGCACTGCGACCAACGGCGCGGGCATCCCGGATAACGGGGCGGGATGGGGTGCCCTCAACCTCAGGGCGAGCCTGCGTCTCAGCACGCTCTTGAAGCTCCAGGACAATGCCGAGGGCATAGGCACGGGCGAGACGCGCACCTACAAGGTGGACGTATCGGGCGAGAGCGAACTCCGAGTGACCTTGGCCTGGACGGATCACCCCTCGCTGCCG
>JAHEXQ010000112.1 GCA_023252035.1 Actinomycetes bacterium | reverse complement strand
CTTCCTGGTAGTCCGACATGTATGTCCCCTCCCTATAGAGACGGTCATGCGTTGGAATAAAGCATTGAGAGCCGCACTAAATTTACCAGATTTCGAAGCGCCCCCGCCACTCCCCCCCTTCTGGTTGACAAAAGGGTTTGACCCTTTTGTCAACTTTGCGGCAGAAACCGGCGTTTATGCACATGCTTGACGCGGGTGGTCATAAAGTTGTGTTATTAGAAGGTCGATAATAACTGGAATTCACCAAAGGAGATAGCATGAAGAGATATTTGGCAGTACTGCTCTGCGTGGGCCTGGTGGCGGGAATAGTCGGCGCCGTGGTGGCGGGATGCGGCACCTCGAAGGCCCAGTCCGTCATCGCGGAGGCCCGCGATGCCATAGCCCAGGCCCGGACGTTCCGCTTCAAGGGGACCAAAGATCTAGCGGCCAAGACACCCGGACAGGAACAGGAGAGTTCTCAAACGTTCGCCGTCACGGGCGATTCTCAGACGGTGCAGGACACCACCAACCAGCACCTCGTTCTGGACACCGGCCAGGGCGTAGCCGCCGAGTATTACATCCTGGGCGATAAGGCTTACATCAACCTGGGCGGCACGGGCTGGTACTACGACGATACCGGCGGCAAGATAGACCAGCCGGGCAACACCGAGGGCTTCAGCAAGAAGGACATGGACGAGATGCTAAAGGCCGCAGAGGATGCGAAGACCACCTCCGAGCAAGGGTCCGTCGTGACCGTCACGTTCAAGGTGGGCGAGGGCTACGTGAGCATCATCTCGCAGCAGCTGAAAGACGCAGCGGCACAGGGCGGGGTGTCCCAGGACGATCTGAATTCATCCCTCGAGATCCTCAAGAACATGTCGATTGATGTGACCATCATCTATGACTCGAACGCCAAGCAGATCCAGCATTTTGAGCGGAACATGGACATCAACACCGGACAGGCTACCGTGAGCGTCCGGGACAGCTTGGACTTTTACGATTACGGCGCGGACATACAGATAACCCTGCCGGTGCCGGCGCAGAACGCGCAGCCATGGAGCGTCTATCTGCAGCAGCTTCAGCAGTTGCAGCAGCAGACACAGTAGCAGGCGGGAAGATAAGGGAAGACGAATCCGGTTTCAGGCCGGAGGGACCTCGTCCGCGGGCGTCCCCTCCGGCTTCTTCTTCGCCCGGGAAGCGTCCTTAGCGCCCGTAGCGGCCTTCGTGCTCTATGCCTGCCTGGTCCATAGGCCAACCGCCACACGAGCGCCGTGGCCCCCAAACCGCCTAGACGACGAAGAGCGACTTCACCGCCCAACTCGCCCCGGTATACGCCCCAGCAACAGGCCGTGGAAGATAAGGTGGTTCAGATGGTGGATCTTGCGCCAGTACTTGCGCAGCGCCCGCATCGGCAGCGCCGTGACCACCGTCAACATGATGAGATTCACGCGGCCCGGGATGAGGGCCACCCGGTGTAGAGGATCTAACCCCGCCACAGGTCCAGGAAACGCAAAGCGAGCCCGCCGGCTCGGAAAACCCCGATGAAGAGCACGAAGGCGCCGGTGATTATCTGCGTAAAAATGAGGGTGAAGGCGGAGAGGGCCAGGAGCCGCACGGCGATGCTCACGCCGTTGGCATCGAAGCGTCCTCCAAAAACAATGGCGAAGGGCAGCGAGAGCTCCCCGAGAAAAAGGATCATCTGGAACGCTCTCTCCGCTCTCCTCATGATGAAACCCGGGCTATTGCACTGTGATGGTGCCGCTCATCGCCGCGCCGTAAATCCTGCAGTAGTAATGGAAAGTGCCGGCCGTGGTGAAGGTGTAGCTGAAGGTCCGGCCCCGGGTCAGCGTCCGCTATCCACGCTACCCGGATCGGTGAAGGCGACGGTGTGACTCGTAGAATCCTCGTTGCTCCAAGTGACCGTCGCACCGGCGCTCACCGTAGGCGAAGATGGTTTGAGGGCCATGTTCTGCATAACCACGCTAACCGTCCCGCTTTGGGTCGAGCCGCCGCCTCCGCCCGTCTGGCCGCCTGCGCCGCCATCAGGATTGTTAGCGGCCGAAGACCCGGAGCTGCCGGGACATCCTGCCAGGACACTCGCCGTGACGACAAGCAAGAGGACAAGCGCCGCAGTGGCCGCTTGCATTCCGGTTTTCTTGCTCGAGACTCCACTTCCTAAACGATGGCTTGCAAGGCCCCATCGTCATGCACTGTTCAGGATTTCCGGGTCCCGAGGGGTTAGGCTTCAGGAGAGCGGCTTGAGGCCGCGCTCTCAGCAGATGTCAGCAGATGCGGGGCAGTGGTTCTCCCGCCGGCATGGTCAGAGGCCGCCTCTGGCCGTAAGCTCCCTCCAGCACTACCCGGCCGGGACGCTCCACCTCCACCCGCCCGATGATGGCCGCTCCGGCACCCAGGGGGTGGGCCTGGCATATCTCCAGGAAAAGGTCCCCGTCCTCCGGCCGCAGGAAAGCCACCATGCGCCCCTCGCAAGCCAGGAACCAGGGGTCCAGCCCCAGTATCTCGCAAGCTCCTCGCACGGCCTCGGAGAGAGGCACATCCGCCTCGCGCACCCGCACGGCGACCCCCGAGGCGGCGGCTATCTCGTTCAGCACTGCGGCCAGCCCGCCCCGCGTGGGGTCACGCAGCACCGCCGGCCGGACCCCCGCATAGATCAAGCTTCTCACCAGATCCCAGAGCGGCGCGCAGTCCGAGACCAGCGCCTCGCCTAAGCGGAATCCCTCCCGCGCCGCCAGGATAGCCGCGCCGTGTTCGCCGACAGTCCCGCTCACCGCCACCAGGTCCCCCGGTCGCGCCGCATCCGCGGCTATCTCCACGCCCGCGGGAATAATGCCCATCCCCGCCGTGTTGATGAAGACCCCGTCTGCGGCCCCCCGGCCTACTACCTTGGTGTCGCCGGCTACGATCTCCACTCCGACTTCGGCCGCCGTGGCGGACATGGAGGCCACCAGCCGTTCCAGGCTGTCCAGAGAAAAGCCCTCCTCCAGGATGAAACCGCAGGTTATATACTGCGGCCTGGCTCCCACCATGGATAAGTCGTTCACCGTGCCGCAGATGGCGAGCTTCCCGATATCGCCGCCCGGAAAGAAGATCGGGGTCACCACGTAGGAGTCGGTGGTCATGGCGAGCTTTTCCCCGGCGCTAAGAGCTAGCTGCAGCCTGGCGGAGTCCTCCATGCGTCCCAACACCGCTCCGCCGAAGCTGCGCATAAAGACGTCGCGCACCAGGCGCGCCGAGGCCTCTCCACCCGCGCCGTGCGCCATGCTCACAAGAGAATCGGCGGGATGCTCGCTCACCGGCTCACTGCTCCCGGCCTCCGTAGCGGTAAGCCGCGGCGCAGCTTCCTTCGCTGGAGACCATGCAAGGACCCACGGGGTTCTCCGGCGTGCAGTAGCTCCCGAAGAGCGGACAATCCTCCGGCTCGGTGATACCGCGCAGGACATCGCCGCAGGAGCAGCCGGCCGGCTCTTCCGCCGACTCCACCCGGGGATCAAAGACCTTGAGGGCGTCGTGGGCCGCGTACTCTGGACGCAGCACCAATCCGCTCGCGGGTATGGCCCCGAAGCCGCGCCACTCGGCGTCCGCCAGCTCGAAGACCGCATCCATCACCGCCCTGGCCTTGGGATTGCCATCCTCCCGCACCCCGCGCCGGTACTGCACCCTCACCTCGGGCCTCCCGGCCTCGGACATCTCAATGAGCATGAGTACCGTCTGCAGGACGTCCACCGGCTCAAAACCGCTGATGACGCAGGGAACCCCGAAGCCCCCGGCGATGGGTTCATAGGGATGCGTCCCGATGATGGCGCTCACGTGGCCCGGGCAGATGAAGCCGTTCACCCGCACCTCGCCCAGTCGCAGCAGCGCCTCCATGGCAGGAGGTATGACTTTATGGGCGGAGAATACGTAGAAATTGTCCAGTCCCTCGGCCACGGCCATCTGCAGGGTGCCGGCCACCACCGGCGCCGTCGTCTCGAAGCCCACGCCCGCCATGACCACCTGCTTATCGCGATGCTCCCGCGCCAGCTCCAGGGCCTCCAGGGGTGAGTAGATTATCTTCACCTCCGCCCCTTTCGCGCGAGCCTGCTCGAGAGACGTGCGGGAGCCTGGCACCCGCAGCATGTCCCCAAAGGTGGTCAGGACCACGCCGGGCATACCGGCAACGGCTATGAGCAGATCCAGGTCGTGCGCGGAGGTGACGCAGACGGGACAACCCGGGCCGGAGAGGAAGCGCACCTTGCCGGCCAGTAGCTCTTTCAGCCCGAAGCGTGCGATGGCCATGGTATGCGTGCCGCAGACCTCCATGAAACGCCACGTGCCGTCCTTGGCCAGAATCCGCTCCGAGAGCGCGCGGACGGCTTGGGGCGAGCGGAACTCGTCCACCAGCTTCATTGATAGACCGGTCCTTCCAGCTGCTCCAGCAGCCTGAGGGTCTCCTCCGCGTACTCCCTGTCCACCACCTCAATAGCGAACCCCGCATGTACCAGCACGTAATCGCCGACCTTCGCTTCGGGTGCCAGGGTCATGGCTATATCGCGGGTCACGTCCCCCAGCCGCACCTGGGCCATCTCTCCGTCGATCCGCTCCACCAGCATGGGAACCGCAAGACACATAAACGATCACATCCCGTTAAACGTACTTCTGCGTTAACTTAACAGAGCCCGCCTCTTTTGCCAATGCCCGAGCCACGGCCGCCTGTCCCAGCGAGAGGCCTCCATCGTTGCAGGGTACCCGTGCGTGCGTGAAGACCTTGAATCCGGCCTTCTCCAGCCGGGGCACCAGCAGTTCACACAGGAGCAGGTTCTGGAAGACGCCTCCGGAAAGCGCCACGCGGTCCAGTCCTCCGGCCCTGGCCTGCGCCGCGCAAGCATCCTTTAGCATCTCCGCCATGGTCAGGTGAAAGCGGAAGGCTACCTCGGGTGTGCTCCGGCCCGCCTGCACTTCCTCCACCAGGGCCACGAGCATGGCGCTGTAATCCATCTCCCCCTCGCTTAAGTCGTAGGGTAAGGACTTGAGCGAAGAATCGCGGCCGGCCAGGGCAGCGTTCTCCAGCTCCATGGCCGCCTGCCCCTCGTAGTCTATGACCAGGCGCAGGCCCAGCAGCGCGCTGACCGCGTCGAAGAGGCGCCCGCAGCTCGAGGTGAGCGGGGCGTTGAAGCCCTTCTCCACCTGGGCCGTTATGGCCTCCACCTCGGAAGGTCGCTCCTCGCGCAGGCGGCGGCAGATATCGAGGTCCAGATCCAGCCAACCCGGCCCGTAGATATCGCGCAGCAGAGATACGGCCAGCCGGTAGGGTCGCAGCACCGCCAGGTCTCCTCCGGGCTGCCGGAATCCGCGCAGGTGGCCTACACGCTCGTAGCGCGGCCCGTCCACCACCAGGAGCTCGCCGCCCCACAGGGTGCCGTCCGTACCGTAGCCCATGCCGTCCATGGAGATGCCCAGCACCTCGCCCTGCAGGCCGTTCTCCGCCATGCAGGAAGCGATATGGGCGTGGTGGTGCTGCACCGCGACGCGCTCCACGCCTTCCAGCGCCATGGCGTAACGGGTGGAGAGGTAGTCGGGGTGCAGGTCGTGCGCGACCATCTCGGGTTCCGCCCGGAAGAGCCGCCGGTAGAGCCGCACCGTCTCCTCAAAAAACTTCAGCGTCTTCTCGTCGTCGAGGTCGCCCAGGTGCTGGCTGATAAAAGCGTAGCCGTCCCGGGCCAGCGTGAAGGTACTCTTCAGCTCCGCCCCCACCGCCAGGACGCAGGGCCCCGCCTCCAGTTCCACCGGGTAGGGTGCGTAGCTGCGCGAACGGCGGACCAGGCGCTCCTTGTCGAACATCACGCGCACCACCGAGTCGTCGTAGCGGCTACGGATGCCGCGGTTGTGCAGGAGGAAATGGTCGGCCAGGTGCCCCAGGTCCCGCAGGGCCTCGCTGTTATCCGCGCAGATGGGCTCCTCGGTGTAGTTCCCGCTGGTCATGACCAGGACGGTGCCGCACTCCGCCAGCAGCAGGTGATGCAGGGGCGTGTAAGGCAGCATAACACCCTGGTAGGCCTGGTTAGGCGCCACCAGACTCGACACGGGGTTGCCGGGCTTTTCGCGCAGGAGCACTATGGGCGCGCGCGTTGAGCGCATCAGCTCCTCTTCTGCCGGGCTTATCTCGCATAGAGAGCGCGCTTCCTCCATGTCCCTCACCATGAGCGCGAAGGGCTTGGAGACCCGGCCCTTGCGCCGTCGCAGCGTGGCCACGGCCTGGTCGCTGGTGGCGTCGCAAGCCAGGTGAAAACCGCCCAGGCCCTTGATGGCCAGGACCTCCCCCTTACGCAGCAGAGCCGCGGCCTCTTTCATAGGGTCATCCACAGCCACGCGCCCCCCGCCGTCCCACAGCTCCAGGTGTGGCCCGCAGTTCGGGCAGGCATTGGGCTGCGCATGAAACCTGCGATCGGACGGGTCGTCGTACTCCGATTGGCAGCGCTCGCACATGGTGAAGAGCGCCATGGTGGTGAGCGGGCGGTCATAAGGAATATCCTCGATGATGGTGAAGCGCGGCCCGCAGTTGGTGCAGTTGGTGAAGGCATAGCGGTAGCGCCTGTCTCCCGGGTCGAATATCTCTGCGCGGCAGGCGTCGCAGGTGGCGATATCCGGCGATATGAGCTGATAACGCCCCTCCAGGCGCACGCTCGCTTCGATGCTGAAACCGTTCCCGCCGCTCTCGCGCGAGCGCCAGCTCTCCAGCGTCTCGATCACCGCCTGCGGCGGCTTTCGCTCGCCGATGGCTCGCTCAAAGCCTGAAAGCGCCGCTGCCGTTCCCTCAGCGTGGATAAAGACCCCTTCCGACGTATTGCGCACGCTGCCCCGGATGCCGAACTCCACCGCCAGGTTGTAGATGAAGGGGCGGAAGCCCACCCCTTGCACGATGCCCGCTATTTTGATATCTCGCGCCTGCAAATCCAACTCCGTCATAACGGCTTCTATTATAGAGTCGCGCCACGCACCTTGAACATGAAAGCCGACAACAACCGTACCTCTGTACCTGTCCCCGTACATCGGAAAACCGTACATCTGTACTCCGAAAGGGGTAGGGCGTGCTTCTGATTAACCGTGAGCCCCTTAGCTCCGACAGCACCTTTACCATAGCGAAAGCCGCGCCGGTGCTCTATAATCCATGCTTACTATGAGCGAGAAGAGGAAAGCCCGCAGCCTGACCGATCTGATAGAGGAGCTCGGCAACAGAGACGCCTCGGTCCGCATGCGCGCTTCCCTCGAACTGGCAAAGCACGGCGAGGATGCCGTCGCTCCCCTCCTGGAGACCCTTGCGGACCGGGACCCGGAGAAACGCAAAGCAGCGGCGCGCGCCCTGGGCAGGATAGGGGCGGCTTCAGCCGTACAGCCCCTGCTCGACCGCATGCCGGTCGAATCCCCGGCCGTGGCCGGAGCCGTCATCGATGCCCTGGCCGAGATAGGCGATCCCGCTGCAGTACCCTTCCTGTGCGAGGCTGTGCTCAACGAGGATCTTAGCGTGCGCTACAATGCTGTGCGCGCCCTGGGGTTGCTGGGCGACCGCGAGGCGCTGGGCATGCTCGTCGAGGCTCTGAGCGACCCGGCCAATATCGTGCGCCAGAGGGCGGTGGAGGCACTGGCCCGCATGGACGACAGCTCCCTCTGGGTCCCCCTCGCCGAGATGCTCATAGACAGCTCCGCCGGTGTGCGGTCGCAGGCAGCCCGCGCCATGGGCGCCCTGCGTGAAAGAAGGGCCCTGGGGCGCCTCTGCCGCCTCCTGCGCAGCCGTTTCACCGGCGACCGCCTGGCAGCCGCCGAAGCCCTGGACGATATCGGAGACCCCTCGGTCCTGCCCGAGCTGCGCGAAGCGAAAGCCCGCGAGGGCCAGGGCCAGGTCCAGCAGGCCATCTCCCGCGCGATAGAATCCCTGGAGAGCGGAGAATAGGGGTCCCGGCCCGCCGCGCGATAGAATCCCTGAAGAGCGGAGAAGGGCGTCGCTTACGCCTACCGGCCCACTCTCGATACCGGAAAACTCCGATAAATAGCCCCTTGGCGGACTTGAACCGCCGCAATTTCCCAATAATATGCAAAAAAAAGCAATTTTTCGCCTTTTGGCGGAAGGAATGACCATGTTCACGAAGAATACCAATAGAGGAAACCGTTGTTCGATGCGGCATAAGGAGATGATAAGCCCGGAAAACCGCACGCGCAGGCGATTCGGGCGGGTTAGGTTTTGGAAGGCAGGGAGAGGAGGTGACCTATGAATAAGGCTCAACTGATCGACGATATCGCCGGCAAGACCAAGCTCAGCAAGAAAGATGCTGGAGCTGCGGTGGATGCTTTGGTGGAGACACTGACCAAAGCTTTGAAAAAAGGCGATAGAGTGACACTGGTGGGCTTCGGCACCTTCGAAGTCCGGAAGAGGAAGGCGCGCAAGGGAGTGAACCCGCGCACCGGCGCTCAGATCAAGATCGCGGCCACTAAAGTTCCGGCTTTCCGGCCAGGCGCTTCTCTCAAAGCGGCCATCGGGCCCAAGAAGAAGTAGCAAAGGATTCTCGGTAGTAAGACGCCCTCAAGCCACAAGGCCAGAGGGCGTTTTGCTGTGCCCCATTTGCCGCGGGCACCGTCAACCACTACGCTCGGCAGGCCGAATACTGGATTGGATCGAATGATATTCCAGCGAAAAATGGGGTGAGTGGTGAAGACCTTGGATAGAAAGGGGCCGCGGGAAAATTCCGGATTGCTCATCATCTGCACCGTCTTGATTCTGGCAGCCTCACTGGTCATGCCCTTTGTTTCGGCTCCGGCCACGCAGGTTCAATCGGTAAGCCTCACCGCGGACGAGGCACGCGTGCTCAGCCTGCTGAACGAAGCTCGCATCGAAGACG
>JAHEXQ010000111.1:7359-8887 GCA_023252035.1 Actinomycetes bacterium | reverse complement strand
TCCCCGGCTCGGACAGGCGGACCATCCGCCGGGCGCGCGACTACCGTATCTCCGGAGAGGGCAGCCTGCCCCTCCACCACCTCTATGGTGCCATGTCCTTCCTCGGGGGAGAGCGGGAGCGGATAGAGGATGAGCTCTTCCAACTCGCGGGATTTCGCCCGTTATGCACCATCCGATCTATCGTGACATATATCCGGAAAGGGCAAGGGTATTGCAGTAGCGTATTGACACAAGGACGACGTGGGCAAGGAATAGACGGCCTGATGAAGAGATCGTTGGGGTTGTTCATAATCGTCGGTATCCTGCTGCTGTTGGTTGGAACGGCTCTCTACTCCGCTTGCGCGGCACTCGGCCACTCCTTGCCTGCCACCCAATCCTCCCCGCACGAACACACCGCTCCCTGGAGTTCCGGGGATACCGCGACCCGTACCTTCTGATCCTGGGCGTCGCCTTCGCCTTCTGCGGCGGGATAGCAGTGCTGCTCATCGCGCGCTCCCACCGCCGCCACTCCTTGGTCGATTGCCTCTTCGGCCGGCATCGCTTACATATCGATGACCGCGCCTGCGGTTACTGCGACAGCCGCTTCGCCTAGTCCTGCCCCTTTTGGCCTAATCGCTACTACCCCTTTCGAGATATTTTCCAGCTAACCGGCATGAAATTCCCCAGGGCACCGTAGCAATGTTATGGGGTGGCGTGTTTGTCTCGGGGCATAAGTGGTTGACCGATGAAGAAATGGTTTTGGTGATTCGTAGCAGCAGGGATGTTAACAGTCTTTTCGTCCGGCATCACCCATTCGGGGATGGGGGATGATGTCATAGTGGAACTTCTCTTGCCGGGGTTGCCGTAGCCTTTCGATGTCTGGTGCTGCTCCTTATCGCCGCCCCGTTCTTCAGCCACCGCGCGCAGAGACAGGATTCCCCCCGCTTTTCAAGTGCAGGGACATATTCGTTGCGCCCGCCTCGCAGGCTTACGCGCCCGCTCGCCTCCGACCAGACGGCCAACGGCGGACGCGGTGAGCTTGCGCATTTGGCCTCCGATCTTTTTGTGTCTCTATATTTTTCGGCAGGCCGGATAGACGACCAGAGGTGTAACGAAAGGATCGGTCGCTCATGCCACGTTAGTGGCACCAGGAGGGTGAAAACCGGTTTAGTGACCGCCGCGGTGAGCCGCGAAATATGGTATGCTGAACGCTATTTTCGGAACGGACTCTTTTGTTACACGCCCCGGACTACCGCCCGGAAACCAAGCAACAGAAGGGGAGACCCTTTGTTCAGCTTACCGATTGCCTGGCTGCCTGTTCGCTTTCCTCACAAGCGCCGCTGGCTCGCCCGGGCTCGCGCTAGCTCGCGTTCAACTGCCGGTAGACCGGCGCGAGCCTCTGATAGAGGAATTTGAAGGAGCGGAACAACTCCTCGTAGGTGGACCAGTTCGACCTGTCCGGCTCGAAGGTCCGGCGCACGTGCACTACGGCCTTCAGCTCGGAATAGTCCTTATACATCCCCAGGGCCAGGGGCACCGCCAGGGCCGC
>JAHEXQ010000111.1:0-7349 GCA_023252035.1 Actinomycetes bacterium | reverse complement strand
CCATTGCTTCGATGCGGCGCCGGGTCACGTCGGCGAATATCTGCATCCATGCATCGGAGAGCGCCCCGCCGCCGATGGCTCTCACCGTGGGGCAGGGCAGACCGGCGCCGGCCGCCTCCTCCAGCATCCAGCGGAAGTTGAGGGCCACGCCCTCATAGACGGCCCTCAGCATATCCTCCCGGGTATGGTCGATGCTCACGTTCAGGAAAGCGCCACGCAGCGTGGTGTCGGTGACCGGCGCCCGTTCTCCGTACATCCAGGGCGTGAAGATGAGCCGGCGCGCGCCGGCCGGCGAGGTCTCCACGGCCCGGTCCAGCGCTTTATACAAGCCGTCCTCACCCACCTCGCTGCGCTCCTTGTCCGCCAGTTGGTCCGCGAACCACTTCAGGGCGCCGCCCGCCGTGTTGGTCTCCCCGATGAGTAGCCACTTGCGGGGGTCTGCCGCCGCCGTGGAGGCAATGCCGAACTTGCCCAGGTTCACGGGCTTATCGATTGTGATGAGCAGCAGCCCCGAGGTCCCGATGCTCACCGCCCCTTCCCCATGTCCCAGGATACCCGCGCCGATAGCCGCTGCGGGAGCGTCACCCATACCGCTTATCACGGGCGTCCCCTCCAGCAGCCCCATGCCGGCCGCCGCTTTCGCGGTAAGGCCGCCGGCGATGGCCGTGCACGGCTTCACCGCCGGCATCTTTTCGAGATCGACTCCGAGCAGCTTCCCTAATACCCGGTCCCAGTCCCGCGTCTTCTTATTCATGAAACCGGTGACCGAGGCCGCCGTCTGGTCCATCTCCATATTGCCTGTGGCCCGGTAGACCAGGTAACCCTTCACATCGAGGAATTTATAGGCCCGCTTGTAGAGCTGGGGCTCGCTCTCCTTGAGCCACTTTATCTTGCAGACGACGTCCTTGCCCGAGGGAACGGCCCCCACCAGATTGATGAGCAGCGTCTTGCCGCCCATGCGCCGCACCAGGCGGTCCGCCTGTCCTTGCGCGCGGCAGTCCATCCAGATGATGGCCGGGCAGAGCGCCTCACCGCTGGCCGCCACGGGCAGGACGCCTAGCATCTGGCTGGAGAAGGCGATGCCCACGACCTGGTCGGGCTCGATAACCGCCTTCTGCACAAGCCGCTTGGCGTTGGCGCAGGCGGCCTCCCACCAGTCGAGGGGATTCTGCTCGGCGCAGTGCTGCGCGGGGAAATTGACTTCGTAAGGTTCGAAGTCCTGGGCCACGATCTGGCCTTCTGTCGTTACGAGAACTGCTTTGCTGCCGCCCGTGCCCACGTCATAGCCGATCATGAACTTGCCGTTCATAAGACCCCTTCCATTCTGTCTCTGGAACGTCCGGATATACGCAGAGACTAATCGAATTCTGGGGTCAGACCCCAGAATTCGATTAGTCTCCGTCGAGCTTCTCCAGCGCCCGCGAGGCGATGATATCGGTTCCAGTGCCCAGGATGTCCGGGTAGATGACCTGGCCCACCGCCACCGGCGCGTCCACCACCAGCCGCGCCAGCGTGGTGACCGCATCCTTGAGCAGGGCCCGGGGAATCGGCTCGGCGCTGCGCACCGGCAACATAGGCACCAGCCCGCCCACCGCCTTCACCGTGGTGGTGAGTAGACGGCGCGGGTTCTTAAACTCCTCGACGGCATAGCGCTGCCCGATCTTGCACTCCGCCCCCTTGACCTCCTTGACCTCGCCGCCCTCATCGTATAGCTCGAGCGCGCAGGACAGGGGACAGTTGATGCACACGAGGTCGTGCTTATTCATCGCCGGCCCCTTCGATCGCCGTGTCCGCCCCGACCACGTCCACGATTATCTCCGACACTTCCGCTCCGGCAGCGAACTCGCGCGGCTTGGCGCGCGCCCGCACCATCTCGGGCGGCCTCACCATCTTGGCCTTCTTGCGCGCCAACACCTCTTCGCCGGCTGATACCCGCGCGATGACCGCCTTTTCCGGATGTTCCACCCGGAAGTAGAAGTTCACCTCGCGCTCCAGGCTGGTGACGTACTGCGGCACGACGTAGCTCACGTTCCGGCCCGGCAAGACACGGATGCGCGGCTGCGGTTCCGGCCCGCCCGCCTGCACCCAGGCCGCAGCTCCGCGCCCGGCCGTCTCCGCTGTCTGCGTGACGTAATCCACCAGGTCGTAGACGTTCACCACGTTGCCGCAGGCGAAGATGCCCGGGACCGAGGTGTGCATGGTGTCATCCACCACCGGGCCCCCGGTGATCTCGTCCAGTTCCACCCCTGCCTTGCGCGACAACTCGTTCTCGGGGATGAGGCCCACCGAGAGCATGAGGGTGTCGCAGGGGATGAAGCGCTCCGTCTGCGCCACGGGTTTCATCGCCTCATCCACGGCGGCCACACTCACTCCCATCACGCGCTTGCGCCCGTGGATGAAGGTGACGGTATGAGATAGATGCAGCGGTATGTCGAAGTTATCCAGGCACTGCACGCGGTTGCGAGTGAGCCCGCCCGGATGGTCCATAAGCTCGTAGACGCCCTCCACCTCGGCACCCTCCAGGCAGAAGCGGCGGGCCATGATCATGCCGATATCGCCCGAGCCGAGCACCACCACCCGGCGCCCGGGCATGAGTCCCTCGATGTTTATCCAGCGCTGCGCCAGCCCCGCCGTGATGACTCCCGCCGGCCGAAAACCCGGGATGAGGACGTTGTGGCGAGTACGCTCCCGGCAGCCCATGGCCAGCACCACGGACTTAGGCTCGATCTCCACCACACCGTGCGCCGCGCTCACAGCGCTTATCTTACGGTCCGCCCCCAGGTCCAGCACCATGGTGTCCAGCAGGACCTCGACCCCCGTCCCCGCCAGCCGGTCGATGAAGCGCTGCGCGTACTCGGGGCCGGTGAGGGTCTCCTTGAAGACGATGGAACCGAAGCCGTCGTGGATGCACTGGGGCAGGATGCCACCCAGTTCCAGATCACGCTCAATGAGGACGACCTTCTTCAGGCCTGCATCCCAGGCGGCCAAGGCCGCGGCCAGCCCGGCCGGGCCTGAGCCGATAACCGCGCAATCCGGCTTCAGGCGCCGCATCTCAGACCATCTCCGTCAACAGGACTTTGGTGTCGCAGCAGAAGAGCTCCGACCCCTCCCCGTCCTTGGTCACCGCGGTCACCGGGATGCTCAGCTCCCGCGCCAGGATGGCCGCCACCCGCGGGCCGCAGAAGCCGCCCTGGCAGCGCCCCATGCCCACGCGCGTGCGCCGCTTGATGGCGTCCATGGTGGTGGCCGGGATGATGCCGTGGATGGCGTTGGCCACCTCGGCTTCCGTCACCGTCTCGCAGCGGCAGACCACGTGGCCCCACCGCTCGTCACCCTTGATGAGGCTCTCCCGATCCTTAGAGGACATCCGAGAGAAGATGGGACAGACCGGCCTCTCGCCGCTCCAGCCCTCGCGCCTCTCGCTTGACACTCCCATCTCGTGTAGTATCTCCACCACCATCTCGGCGATGGCCGGCGATGATGCGAGCGCCGGCGACTGCATCCCCGCGGCGTTCACGAAGCCCGCCGCCCCCTCCACCGGACCGATGACGAAGTCCTCCTCGCCCGTGGGCGCCCGCACGCCGGTGAAAGCGGATATCACCGCCGATGTCGGGAAGCCCGGCACCATGTAGGGATAGCGGTCGAGCATGCGTTCTATCTCCTCCGCGGTTATCGACGTGTCGTATTTGTCGTCCACCTCGGTGGCCGTGGCGCCGAACTGGATGTTGCCGTCCACGGTGGGGAAGGCGCCCCCGCCCTTGGTGTGCGGGTCGGGCGGGATGCGCGCCATGGCTATGCTGTGGCGCACCAAGCCTCCCACAAGGTCTTTATCGAACAGCAGCGTGGCGCCCTTGCGCGGATGTATCTTGAAGCTGTCGTCGCCCACCATGCGGGCGACTTCATCGGCAAAGAGACCGGCGGCGTTCACCACGTAGCGGGCTTTCACCGTACCGCGGTTGGTCACCACCGCGCTCACCGAGCCTTTCTCCACCAGCACATCGGTCACCAGCGTGTTCAGGACGACGCGAGCGCCGTTCATGACGGCGTTCTCCGCGAGAGCTATGGTCAGCTTGTAGGGATTGACGATGCCGTAGGTGGGGTCGAGTACTGCGACAAACGTATCGGGGTTCACGTACGGCTCCAACTGAAACAACTCCTCGCGCTCCACCAGGCGCTGGCCCGGGATGCCTTTCTTTACCCCGTCCTGCAGCAGCAGGCCGGGGATGTTGACCGCGAGCGCCTCGTGTACCTGCTCCGGCGTCATGTTCGCCGTGATCTCCGCGCCGAGGCTGCGCGGCGCAAAGAGCACGAGCATGCCGTTGCGCCAGAACTCCACGTTCAACCCTCGCACGAAGTCGTCATACATGGCGTTGCCCTTGACGTTCAGGCGCTGCTTGAGGGTGCCGAACTCCTCGCCCATGCCGCTGTGCACCATCGCGTTGTTGGCCTTGCTGGTGCCGTCGGCGACGTCGTTCTCCTTCTCCAGGATCACGACGTCAGGGGTGTACTTGGTCAGCTCGCGCGCGATCGCCGACCCTATGACCCCGCCGCCGATCACGACCACCTCGGCCGCGGCCGGCAACTCGGTCTGCACGTCGTACCACGTGCAGGGCTGCCCGATATCCCATTTAACGGCCATTCTCTAGCGCACCTCCCGCAAAGCGCACAATTGGACCTGTCCCCGCACACCGTCGATGCGCACAAAGGCGCACAATTGGACCTGTCCCCGCACGCGCGAAAAAGCGAACAATTGCCGCCGGCATCCCCGGCAGCGAACACAGACGTACCTGACCCCGAACATGTTCGCTTCCGCAAACCGAATTCTTCGGCTCCGGCACTATCCGGATTCGCCCCCGGCCGCGGCTTCCGGCGGCCCATTTCGGCCAACATCCCTTGCTGACTATCTTTTGCCCGTTTCCCTTTGCTTTAGACGGAGGCCCTCTTTTGGCCTCATGTTACAATTTTAATCAAGGTGAGGCGAATGAATAAACAAAATTTGGACAGGTTTGCGGAAATCATTCGAGCGGACCAACGTGTTTCCGCTCTCATCCTCTTCGGCTCGAGAGCCCGCGGTGAAGCGGGGCCGCTCAGCGACGTCGATCTGGCGGCGCTGCTTGCTCCCGACATCGCATTTCCGGATTTCCTCTCGATTCGCCTCGAGCTCACGGCCCAAGCCTCGGCGGCACTACGCTCCGACCGCATTGAATTAATCGTTCTGAACGAAGCGCCCCCGGCGCTGGCGATCCGGGTAGGCGATGAAGGCCAGCGGCTTGTTGTCAAAGACGAGCAATTCCTTTCATGTTTTTTCGAACACGCCCTCGACCTCTATCTCGATTTCGAGCCCTATGCACGAGCATACGATCGCGCTCTCCGAGCCCGCATCAAGAAGGGGGTCTTCGGTGCTTGACGCAGAGGCGGTTTCGGAACGGCTCTCCCGTCTGGAGCATTACGCAGCCAGGCGGAAGGAGGTCGCCGTTCACACCAGGGATGAGTACCTCGCTAGCGAAGATCTGCAGGATATAGCCGAGCGCAACTTGCAGCTAGCCATCGAATGCCTGATCGACATCGGCAGTCATATAGTATCCTCACGAGCCCTCGGCCGCCCCGCTTCCTACGGAGAGATCTTCAAAGCGCTCGCCACGGCCGGTATCTATCCCGCGAGCTTCGGCGACCGCCTGGCCTCGATGGCTGCGTTCCGGAACCTCCTCGTCCATGATTACCTGAGCAAGGACCCGAGTCGCATCTACGACCACCTCAAACTCGTCGATGATTTCGTCGGGTTCGCTGGATACGTCGAACCGCTGCTGGAACGCTGACCGACGAAGGAATCCTCCTGCCTATCGATCCTCTTCCATCCCCAACTCCCGCCGAATCTCGTTTATATCGCCAGATACGAACCCGGCCCGGGCGGCCCGCAAGGACATATTCTCGATATCTCTCAGGAGGCCCTCCAACTTCTTGCGCCCCGCCTTGGTCCGCGCCGCTTCGCGCGGCGTCTTCCCATCGAGAGCCGGAACGGACTTTTCGATCCACTCTCTAGTCATCTGCTCCCGCATTCGCCCGGCGAGCCACCGCTGGTTCTCGTCGAGCTCCTTTTCCGGTTGTCCGGCTTGCGCGTGCCCCACATCTCCACTCTTCCGCGAGAACGAGACTTCCTGGTCCTCCAGAGAATCCATTCGGTGTCTTACAAGACCTTCCAGAAGACGCCCTATCTCTGCCTTTCCTTCGACCAATCGCTCCCGGGACATGGCCGTTAGCGTGAGCCTGTCGCCCTTGAGAGCCAGCTCGGCGAAGATTCTGCGGCCGGCGTGATCAGGCGCCGGGGTTCTGTCCCCGTCATCCGCCCCCCGCCCCGCAACCATAGCATCGCGGAAGAACCAGACATATTGTTTCGCTCCCCTTGCACTGACCCGCTCCGTTGTTTCCATGAGGTCGGGGTGGCCCTTCAAACGTTGCCGGACCGCTGCGAGATCGCACACTTCGTAAATCGCCGAGGTTCTGGTCAGAATGTCCCCTTCGGTGGTCGTCACCACGGGACGGGGCGCCTCGGATCCCAATTTGACCGCATAGCGGAAGAGCAGCCAGCCATCGCGCTTCAGGAATTCGTCCATTCCCGACACCGCGTCCGCCTTGGACAGCTCACGGCACTTCCTCTTTCCGTAGGCTTCCAGCCTGTCCAGAAATGCGCGCGGAAAAGAGACGGCCTGCGACACAAGTTCCTGGCGGTCGTCGAACGGCGCGACCCAAGCGAGGAAGATGTCCCACTTAACCAGGCTTAGACTCGCCGTTCTCTCAGTCGTTTCCAGGAGGTTGCCGCGAAATATGTCTGTCATTCGGAGCCACTCTCCCGGTCGTACCTCTTGGACCTCGAAGAGCGAGAAACGGCTTAGCAGCAGGCCATCCAACTGCTTCCGCAGTCCGGCCTCAAGACCCTCGCGGTGCTCCTCGGCGAATTCCTCGATAAGGGTCTTGCCCGTAGATGCGAGCGGGCGGCCAAAAATGAACCAGTCCATGAAGACGGTCGCCTCCAGTGAACGCTGCCTCGCCGCTGCCTCGGCCTCCTTGAAATGATGCCGGCCCGAGCCCGCGAGAAATTCGGCCTCCGCGACCTTGAATTCCCGTTCGATATTCGGCCGCCGTGAGAAGTCCAGTACCATGCTCATAAGCCTGGCATGATCGCTCATCGCCGGCTGTTGATCTTCCGCTCTTGTTCCCCTCTCCTCCAGCATTTCCAGCAAGGGCAGGCAACAATGTTTGAACTTCTTGCCGCTTCCGCAAGGACAGGGCTGATTGCGGCCCGTCTTCATCATCTCCGCACGAAGTTCCTCCAGCAGGAAGTCTGCTTCGGG
>JAHEXQ010000110.1 GCA_023252035.1 Actinomycetes bacterium | reverse complement strand
ACCGGCGCGACGATATCAGGGCCGGTACCGCTTCCCACGGACAAGCATGTCTATTCCGTGATCAGGTCCCCGCTCGTGAACAAGGATTCGCGGGAGCACTTCGAGATGCGCGTGCACAAGCGCCTGATCGACATCCTGGACCCCACGCCTAAGACGGTGGACTCGCTCATGCGGCTCGACCTTCCGGCCGGCGTCGATATCGAGATAAAGCTTTAGGTGGAACGATGAGCAAAGGAATTCTAGGCGTCAAGCTGGGCATGACCCAGATTTTCGCCGAGGACGGCAAGGTAGTTCCGGTCACTCTAATACAGGCCGGCCCTTGCGTGGTCACCCAGATAAAGACCGAAGAGAAGGACGGCTACGACGCTGTGCAGATCGGCTTCGGTGAAGTAAAGGAATCGAAACTGAGCGCACCTGAGCTCGGACACCTGGCGAGCAAAGGCCTGAAGCCGCTGCGCCACCTTAAGGAGCTGCGCATGCCCGCGGGAGACCTGAAGGTGGGCACGCAACTGAGAGCGGACATCTTCGCCGAGGGAGAGCGGGCCGACGTGATTGGCATCTCCAAGGGCAAGGGCTTCGCCGGGGTCATCAAGCGCCACGGCTTCGCGGGAGGCCCGGGGGGGCACGGTTCGCACTTTCACCGCGCGCCTGGCTCCATTGGCCAGGCAGCTTCCCCGTCCCGGGTCTTCAAGGGAACCCGGCTTCCAGGCCGCATGGGCGGCCGTCAGGCCACGGTCTTAAACCTGGAAGTGGTCAAGGTGCGGTTGGAGGATGACCTGATTCTGCTGAGAGGTGCCGTTCCCGGACCGGCGGGGAAAGTGGTGCTGGTGCGCCAGTCCGTGCGCGGGGCCGGGAAGCATGCGGGTAAGAAGCACACTGAGACAGCGGGCTAACCAGAACGGCAGGTTGGATGGACGATGAAAAAAGTACCGATTCTGAATACGGAGGGCGATAAGGCCGGAGAGGTCGAGCTCGGTGATTATTACTTCGGCTGCGAAGTGAACCAGCCCGCCATGCACCAGGTGGTGCGGATGCAGATGGCCCTCTCTCGCGCGGGCACAGCATCCACGCGGAGCCGCGGCGAACTCCGCGGGGGCGGCGCGAAACCCTGGAGGCAGAAGGGCACCGGGCGGGCACGTGCCGGGTCCAACCGCTCACCTATCTGGCGTGGAGGAGGCACGGTCTTCGGTCCGACGCCCCGCGATTACGGTTTCAAGGTCAACCGCAAGGTACGGAGACTGGCGCTGCGCTCGGCCCTGTCGGCCCGGGCAGGCGAGGATGCCGTAACGGTGCTCGAGGATTTCGAGTTGGAGACGCCCAGCACCAAGAGGGCGGCGGAGCTGCTGATGAACCTGGGCATCGAGGAGAGCATGCTCCTGGTGCTGGCGGATTACGACGAGAACGTCGAGAAGTCCTTCCGCAACATCCCGGGAGCGGGTGCACTCACGGTCTCCACCCTGAACACCTACGACATCCTGGCGAGCGACCGCGTCGTCTTCATGAAGAGGGCCCTGGACCGCCTGCAGGAGTCGGTGAGCGAAGGAGTGACCGATGAAGCGTCCGCATGACATCATCCTGAAGCCGGTCATCTCGGAGAAGAGCTATGGGGAGATCGACAAGAGCAAGTACACATTTATCGTGATGCCTAATGCCCGCAAGACGGAGATCAGGCATGCGGTGGAGGAGATATTCAACGTGAAAGTAACCGCTGTGAACACCCTCAAGGTGAGGAGTAAGCCCAAGCGCCAGGGATGGTCGCGCGGGCACACCGCGCAGCGGAAGAAGGCCATCGTCACCCTGGCCCCCGGGAACACCATCGAGTTCTTCGAAGGTACCCTGGGGAAGGCATAGGGGCGGTTAGGAGTAAGAGATGGCGGTTAAGAAGTATAAGCCCACGTCGCCGGGACGCCGGTTCGCTTCGTCGTCGGACTTCAAGGAGATCACCAAGAAGGCTCCGGAGCGCTCTCTCACCGAACCGGTGAAGAACAAGAGCGGCCGCAATGCGAACGGGCGCATCACCACTCGCCACAAGGGCGGCCGGGTGAAGCGGCAGTACAGGGTCATAGATTTCAAGAGGAACAAGGACGGCATACCGGCCAAGGTCGCCGCCATCGAGTACGATCCCAACCGCTCGTCGCGCATAGCGCTGCTGCACTACGCCGACGGCGAGAAGCGCTACATCCTGGCGCCTCTCAAGCTGAAGGTCGGAGACACGGTGGTTTCGGGTCCCGAAGCGGACATCAAGCCGGGCAACACCCTTCCCCTGGCCAACATGCCTGTGGGCGTGACCGTTCACGCCATCGAGATGAAGCCGGGCGCCGGGGCCAAGATGGTCCGCAGCGCCGGCGGTTCCGCCCAGTTGCTGGCCAAGGAGGGCGATACGGCTACGGTGCGCCTCCCCTCGACGGAGGTGCGCATAGTCCCGATTAGCTGCCGGGCGACCATCGGGCAGTTGGGGAACACGGAACACGAGCTGATACGCGAGGGCAAGGCCGGGCGAGGTCGCTGGAAGGGGCGCCGTCCCACGGTCCGCGGCACGGTCATGAACCCGGTGGATCACCCGCACGGCGGAGGCGAGGGCAAGTCCTCCTCCGGACGGCATCCGGTAACCCCCTGGGGCAAGCCCACGCTGGGCTATCGCACCAGGCCCAAGCACAAGGAATCGGATAAGTACATCGTTCGCCGGCGGAAGAGCAAGTAGAGGGAGGAGGTAACGGTTGTCCAGATCGGTTAAGAAAGGCCCTTACGTCGATGAGAGACTCTTTGCCAAGATCGAGGATATGAATTTGAGGAACGACAGGCGGGTGATCAGGACCTGGTCCCGGCGGTCAACCATCTTCCCCGAGATGGTGGGACACACCATCGCCGTGCACGACGGCAGGAAGCATGTCCCCGTCTATGTCACGGAGAGCATGGTCGGACACAAGTTGGGAGAGTTCGCTCCGACGCGCCGGCAGGCCCGGCACGGGCACGCGCACGAGCGTTCCACCCGGCTGAAGTAGGGAGCACAATGGCTGAGCAGGCAGAGAGACTGGAAGTCAAGGCAGTCGCCAAATTTGTGAGGATCGGTCCGCGCAAAGCGCGCCAGGTTCTGGACCTTATAAGAGAAAGGGACGTGGAGGAGGCGCGCCGCATACTCAAGTTCATGCCCAAGCATGCGGCTGAGCTGGTGGGCAAGACGCTGGACTCGGCGGTGGCCAATGCGGAGAACAATAACAACCTGAGGGCTGAGAACCTCCAGGTGGCCAGGTGCTTCGCGGACGAGGGCCCGACGCTGAAACGCTTCCGGCCGCAGGCCCGCGGACGGGCAGCCCGGATCAACAAGCGCACCAGCCACATCACCATCGTCCTGTCGGAAAAAGAGGAACTGCCGACCCGGGAGCGTCCGCGCAGGACGAGGAAAAAGGGATGAGGTAAGAAGTGGGACAGAAAGTTCACCCCTATGGTCTGAGGCTCGGTATCATCAACGACTGGAAGTCGCGGTGGTACGCGGAGAAGGATTACGCCAGCCTTTTGCAGGAGGACATCGCCATACGGCGCTACCTGGATCAGAGACTGGCGCATGCGGCCATCTCCCGAGTCGAGATCGAGAGGACCGTCCAGAGGGTCAAGATGGATATATTCACGGCGAGGCCGGGCATCGTCATCGGACGGCGCGGCTCCGAGGTGGACCGCATACGCAAGGATCTGGAGAAGATAACCGGCAAGCAGGTGCATGTGAACATCCAGGAAATCCGCAATCCCGAGCTGGACGCGGTGCTGGTGGCCAAGAACATCGCCGAGCAACTAGCGGGCCGGGTGTCATTCCGGCGGGCCATGAAACGTTCCGTGCAGAACGCCATGCGGGCCGGCGCCCTGGGAATCCGCGTTTCCTGCTCCGGACGGCTGGGCGGCTCTGAGATGGCCAGGCGCGAGTGGTACCGCGAGGGCCGGGTTCCCCTGCACACGCTGCGGGCGGATATCGACTACGGCCTGGCGGAGGCCCGCACCACCTTCGGCCGCATCGGTGTGAAGGTCTGGATCTACAAAGGTGAGATCAGGAAGTTGGAGAAACCCGTCGAGCCGGTGGAGACCAAAGCGCCGGAACTGGCCAATATCCAGGCGGGAGGCAAGGAGCGACACGTCGAGGTGCCGGTGGCTGAAGAGGCCGCTGAGGTGGCGGAGGCCGTCGAGGAGGCCGCAGCTGCGGCGGAGCCTGCGGAAGAAGCAGCGCCCGTGAAGGCCGAGGAGGGACTCTAAGATGTTGATGCCTCGCAAAGTCAGACACAGGAAGCAGCAACGGGGGCGTCTCTCCGGCAAGTCCAAAGGCGGAACCCGGGTGACCTTCGGAGATTACGGCCTGCAGGCCCTGGAGTCGAGCTGGATAACCAATCGCCAGATAGAGGCGGCCCGTATCGCTATGACCCGCTACATCAAGCGTGGAGGAAAAGTCTGGATAAATATATTCCCGGACAAGCCTGTAACGAAGAAGCCGGCTGAGACGCGTATGGGAAGCGGCAAAGGGGCGCCCGACAAGTGGGTCGCGGTGGTCAAGCCGGGCCGGGTCATGTTCGAACTCTCGGGCGTGACCGAGCCGGTGGCACGCGAGGCCATGCGCCTGGCGGCTCACAAGCTCCCGGTAAAGTGCAGATTCGTGAAGCGCGAGGAATCAGGTGGTGTTACCGTATGAACCGGGTGAGCGAACTGCGGAACCTGTCCTACGAGGAGCTGGAGGGGAGGCTTGCGGAAGCGAAGGAGGAGCTCTTCAACCTCCGCTTCCAGGCGGCCACGGGCCAGCTCGATAACAACGCGAGGATAGGCGAGATAAAGAAGGATATAGCCAGGATCTACACCATCATGCGAGAGATGGAACTCTCCGAGGCGCTCTGACGGAGAATGGAGGAACGGTCCAGATGACCCGGAAATTGGCAAGAAAAGTAAGAACGGGAATGGTGGTAAGCGACAAGACGGACAAGACCATCACGGTCGCTATCGAGACCGCCTACCGTCATCCTATTTACAGGAAGACCCTGAAGAAGACGAAGAATTTTGCCGTGCACGATGAGGAGAACAAAGCCAAGGTGGGCGACCGGGTGCGGATCATGGAGACCCGCCCCATCTCCAAGACCAAGCACTGGCGTCTCGTGGATATCGTCAAGGGAGCGGAGTAAGGTTTTTACGCGGAGGGCGTCATCATGGTGCAGGTTGAATCAAGAGTAAAAGTAGCGGACAACACGGGAGCACGCCAGATCCTGATCATCAGGGTTCTCGGCGGTTCGCGGCGACGTTACGCCCACGTGGGAGATATCGTGGTAGGCACGGTGAAGGAAGCCAACCCGGGCGGCGCGGTCAAGAAGAGTGATATCGTGCGGGCGGTCATAGTCCGGACGGTGAAGGAGCGGCGGCGTGCCGACGGCTCCTATATAAAGTTCGATGATAACGCCGCGGTTATCATCAACGAGCAGATGAATCCCCGCGGGACCAGGATCTTCGGTCCCGTGGCCAGGGAGTTGCGGGAGAAGAAGTTCATGAAGATACTCTCGCTCGCCCCCGAGGTTATCTAGAGGTGACGGAGATGGGCAAGATAAAGAGAGGCGATCGCGTACAGGTGCTCACCGGCAAGGACCGGGGAAAGCAGGGCAAGGTCCTGAAGCGATTTACAAAGGACGGCAAATTAGTGGTGGAGGGCGTGAACATGGTCAAGCGTCATACGCGGCCCTCTCAGTCCAATCAGCAGGGCGGCATCATCAGCAAGGAGGCTCCCATCGAGGTCTCCAACGTGGCAACGGTGTGCGGTTCCTGTGACAAGCCTACGCGCATAGGGATAAGGTACGACGATAAGGGAGCCAAGATACGCGTCTGCAGAAAATGCGGAGCGGACCTGGAATAGATAGTAGGAGATGGTAATGGCGCCGCGTTTGAAGGAGAGGTACAAGACCGAGATCGTCCCGGCCATGAAGGAGCGGTTCGGATACAAGAACGATATGCAGGTGCCGCGCCTGGAGAAGATCGTGGTGAACATGGGCGAGGGCGAGGGCACGCACAACCCCAAGGCGATCCAGGGAGCCATGAGCGACCTCGCCATCATCACGGGGCAGAAGCCCAAGCTGAACCGCGCGAAGAAGTCCATCGCAGGGTTCAAGCTGCGGACGGGGATGTCCGTGGGCTGTAAGGTGACGCTCCGCGGGGATCGCATGTTCGAGTTCCTCGACCGTCTGATGTCGATAGCCATACCGCGCGTGCGCGACTTCCGGGGGCTGAATCCGAACTCCTTCGACGGGAGAGGCGATTATACCCTGGGCTTCGACGAGCAACTGGTCTTTCCGGAGATAGATTACGACAGCATCGATCAGCTAAGAGGGATGGATATAACCATTGTGACCACGGCGGAGACGGACGATGAAGCGCGCACCCTTTTGTCCATCTTCGGAATGCCTTTTAAGAAGCGAGGGAGGGATAATGGCCAAGAAGTCGCTGGTGATAAAGCAGCAGAGGCCATCCAAGTACAAGACCAGGCAGTATAACCGCTGCAAGCGGTGCGGCAGGCCCAGGGGCTACTTCCGCCAATTCGAGCTTTGCCGTATATGCTTGAGGGAACTGGCTCACGAGGGTGAGATCCCCGGGGTCACCAAGTCGAGCTGGTAAAGGAGGATTAATTAATGACTCTTACCGATCCCATCGCGGATATGTTGACCCGCATCAGGAACGCGAACATCGCCTACCACGAGGAGACGGAGATGCCGGCCTCCAAGATGAAGTTGCGCGTGGCCGAGATACTGCAGAGGGAAGGCTATATCGAGGGATACGAGGTGATACACGGCCAGAGCTTTGACACCCTGAAAATAACGCTCAAGTACGGGCCACACCGGGAGCGGGTCATCAGCGGCTTGAAGAAGATCTCTAAGCCAGGCTTGCGCATATTCACGAAGAAGGACGGCGTGCCCAAGGTCCTGGGCGGCCTCGGAGTGGCCATCATCTCCACGTCGAAGGGATTGGTGACCGACAAGGAAGCCCGGAAGAACAACCTGGGAGGCGAGGTCATCGCCTTCGTATGGTAGAGAGGGGCAGGAGGGTTAAGTGTCGAGGATAGGCAAGATGCCGGTGCAGATGCCGGACGGGGTAGAGGCGAAGCTGGAGGAGAATATACTGACCGTGAAGGGGCCTCTGGGCGAACTGACGCAGGAGATAGTCCCGGATATCAGCGTTGATATCGAGGAGCGTGTCATACATGTGCGCCGCCCCTCAGATATGAAGGAGCACCGCGCGCTGCACGGGCTGGTCCGCAGCCTCGTTGCGAACATGGTAGAGGGTGTCAGCACGGGATTCCAGAAGAACCTGGAGATCCACGGCGTGGGCTACCGGGCCGTTCTCAAGGGAGAAGACCTGGAGATGAGCCTGGGCTTCTCGCATCCGGTCACCGTGAACTGCCCGGAGGGCATCCGCTTCGAGCTGGTGACCCCCACGAGGATCCGGGTGCAAGGTATCGATAAACAGAAAGTCGGGCAGATCTCGGCGAACATCCGGGGTCTGAGGCCGCCCAACCCCTACAAGGGCAAGGGCATTCGCTACGCCGGAGAATATATCAGGAGGAAGGCCGGGAAGTCCGTTTAGGGCCGGCCGCGGCTAAGTCGGAGTTGCTTAAATGAATAATGTTTTGAAAAAGCGGCAGGCGAAGATCCGCCGCCGGAAGCGGATAAGGAAGAAGATCGGTGGAAGCGCGGTGACCCCCAGGCTATCGGTTTTTCGCAGCAACCGGCACATCTACGCCCAGCTCATCGACGACCTGCGGGGTGTCACCCTGGCCTCGGCCTCCAGCCAGGAGAAGAATTTCCCGGCGGAGGGTGACAAGAGATCGCGGGCCTACGAAGTGGGCAAGCTAATAGCCGCGCGGGCGAGGGAGCAAAAGATAGAAGAGGCGGTCTTCGACCGCGGAGGTAATCTCTACCACGGGCGCGTCAAGGCCCTGGCCGACGGAGCACGCGAAAGTGGGCTGAAGTTTTGATAGTGAACAGTTGGAGGTTGGCACATGCCCAAGATTGATCCCTCGGCATACGAGCTGGAGGAACGCGTAGTCCATATCAACCGGGTGGCCAAGGTGGTCAAGGGCGGCCGTAGGTTCGGTTTTACTGCCCTGGTGGTAGTGGGCAATCGGGAAGGCATCGTGGGGTACGGCTACGGCAAGGCCCGCGAGGTCCCGGTGGCTATTCAGAAGGCCGTGGAGAAGGCCAAGCACAGCCTCTTTGAGGTGCCCATGGGAGAGGTGAGCATACCGCATGAGTCCACGGGGAAGTTCGGCTCGGCCCAGGTCTTCGTGAAGCCGGCTTCCGAGGGTACGGGAGTCATCGCCGGTGGCGCGGTGCGTGCGCTTCTGGAGCTGGCGGGAATCCGCAACGTGCTCTCGAAGTCCTACGGCTCGCGCAACCCCATCAATATGGTGAAGGCCGCGGCGGATGCGCTGCGCACCTTGAAGAACCCGGAGGAAGTGGCCCGGCTGCGCGGCAAGACCGTGCAGGAGTTGTACGAATAAAGAGGGCGGGAAGATGATAAAGATCACGCAGGTCAGGAGCTGTATAGGTGCCGCTCCCAAACAGCGGAAGACCATCAGGGCCCTGGGCCTGAAACACATCAGCCACACGGTGACACAGGAGGAGAGGCCGGAGATTCTTGGCATGGTGAACCGCGTCCGGCACATGGTGCGCGTTGAACGGGCAACCGACCTTGCGGGGAAAGGCAGGGGTGAAAAGAGATGACCCTCAGGATTCACGACCTGCAGCCACCGGAGGGCTCCCGCAAGAACCGCAAGCGGGTAGGCCGGGGGCGTGCCTCGGGGCACGGCAAGACCTCCGGCCGCGGCACGAAGGGCGAGAAGGCCAGGAACAAAATCAGGCCCGGCTTCGAGGGTGGCCAGATGCCGCTGCAGAGGCGG